>JBEKAU010000205.1:930-6385 GCA_050015755.1 Vulcanimicrobiaceae bacterium
CCGTGGTCGCGCTGCACCGCGACGATCGCGCGCAGCGCGTCGAGCAGTCGCGCCGGCGGCACCGAGCCCAGTTCATCGGCCAGGCGCGGATAGGTCGTCGTCTTGCCGTGGGTGCGCCCCAGCCCCCCGCCCGCGGTGAGGTCGTACGCAACGAGGGTGCCGCTCTCGTCGAACACCGGCACCACGCCCACGTCGTTGGTGTAGAGATCGACGCTGTTGTCGCCCGGAACGGTGACCGCGATCTTGAATTTGCGCGGCAAGTACGTCGGGCCGTAGAGCGGGTCGTCCTCGTCGCCGCCGGCGGCATGGACCTGCTCGCCATCCTGCCAGATCTCCAGATACGCACCGGTCCGTGGCAGCAGCGCCTGCGCGATCGCCTCAGCGCTCTCGCGTGCGTGAGCGTAGGCGGGGTGCGCATACGGCCACGCCGGCGCGACGACGTTGCGCACGACGTCACCGCAGGTCGCCAGGGTGGTGCCGTGTCCGGCGATGATCGCGCCGATCGTCGCGCGCAGGTCGACCTTGGGAATCCCATAGATCTGCAAGCCCTGCCGGGTGGTAATGCGGATCGTGCCGTCGCCGTACGTGTCGGCAAGATCGTCGACCGCGCGCCAGACGCGCGCCGAGACGCGCCCGCCGGTCGCGCGCACGCGCACCATGAAGCCGTAGGCCCGCTCGCCCTCGCCGCTGCGAGCGGCCTTGCGCTGGTCGCGGTCTTCCTGCTGATAGCTCCCATGGAACTTCAGCAGCGCGGCAGATGCCTCGTCGAGGTTGGGCGTCGGCTCCGCCAACGCGCCGGCGAGGTTGCCGCGCAGGCCGCGGCTCTGGGCCTTGGTCCGCTCGACGTCGAGCTTGCTCATCGGACTCCCTACGAAAACGAAGAGCCCCCGCCATTGGCGGGGGCTCTTCACACAGATGCGACGATCGTTTATCGCGTCATGGCAAAGCCGTCCGCCGGGTCCGTGGGCCCGTGGAACAGATCATCGCCGAACAACACGCGAGGGTCATATGCAGGCACCGACCTTATCACAGCTCCTGCAGGACGGTCAAGGCGCCATGGTCGCCGCGCGTGCCGCCATCGCTCGTAAGAAGGCGAGATCGGACTCGCTCTGCCAGCCGTGCGGCGCGAGCGGCCGGCCGTAGCGGAACTCGGCTTGCGGCGACGGGGTGAGGTGCGCGAGCGCCGTCTCCATGCGATAGCAGGCCAGGTTCAGATAATAGTCGTCGGCGTCGCCGACGTTGACGTGCAATTTGCCGATCAGCGCGGGTGCCAGGCGCGACCAGTTGCGCACCAGATAGTCGGTGAGGTCGTACCCGTGCGCTTGCGACCAGCGCACCGCCGCGTGATCGATGCGACCGGTGTGCTTGTCCCACAGCTCGCGCGGATACCCGTCGGCGCCAACGGGGCCCCATGCCGCGTCCCACGCGTTGAATTGCTCGCCGGAGCGCCCGTGCGAGCCGCGCACGAACTCGAGCCGGCTCTCACCACGCATCGTTTCGACCTGCAGTCCGTCGGCCCGCCGCTGCGCGCCGATCTCGGCGTCGTTCCAGTCCGCGTACGGCTCGTAGAACGCGTTCGCGTCGCTGTAGAGATTGCCGATCTGAAAGCGGTGGAAGTCGACCGGATCCGGATACAGCCCCCAGGCACCGTTGAAATCGTTCGGGTGGTCGATCTGCAACGCGAGCGCTTCCCACCCACCGGTCGAGCCGCCGATCAGGAAGCGCGCCTTTCCGGAGCGGATCATGCGGAAGTGGGCTTCGAGATACGGGATCAGCTCGGTCATGATCGCGGTCCCGTACGGACCGTTGTTGACCGAGTCGACGGCGTAGGAGTCGTCGTAATACGGCGTGGGATGGAGGAAGGTGACCGCGATCATCGGCGGCGCCTGCCCGTGCATCCACGCCTGGGTGAACGCGTAGCGGCTCTGGAGCCCACCGTAGCGCACCAATCTATTCTGGTCGCGATTGGTCGGCGGTTTCGCGGCCGGATCGAAACCGAACGGCGCGCGCAGCGTGAAGTGCGTCTGCTGGTAGACGGTCGGATAGCGCTGGTCGGGGTGCGACGCATAGTCCTTCGGCAACAGGACCGTCGCGCCGAGATACTGCGGGACTCCCCAAAAGCGCGTGAGCAGCGCGCTGCGGATGCGCACGTGGACGACGAACGCGGTGTCGTTCGGCACGACGACCGGCGGCAGCACGCGACTGACCGCCAGCGCGATCGGCGCCGCGTCGGGTCCGATCCGCACGGGCGTCACGGGACTGACGAGATTGCCCGGACTCAGCCCGAATTCTTGGCCTTCCCAGTGGTCCTGATGCGCCCAGATCACGTGCCCGTCGGCGCGCGGATACCGTGTGTAGACGCTGAAAATCGCCTGGGCATAATACGTTCCGGGCGGCACGTCGCGCAGCGTCGGTGTCGCGGTCGGGTAACCGGGCGTCGACGCGTCGATCGTGACGCTGGTACCCGGTCGCATCCCGTGCACGTCGACCGCGAAAAACGGAACGCTGTCGGCCAGATCGCCGGCCAGTTCGCGCGGTTCCGGATCGGCTTTGCGCGCCAGCGCGACGTACACGCGCCCGGTCAGCGGCCCGTGCGCGCTCGCCGGCAGCGTGACGACGAAGCGCGGTCCGCCGCCGGCGGGTGCGGGCGTTGCCGGTGCCGGCACGGCCAGCAGGAGGAGTGCCGCCGCGGGCAGGGCGTGGAAAAGCCGCATCAGGCGGTCGTTGCGCGCAAAAAAACCCGTTGTCCTCCGCATTTTTTGAAGGGCGCGGCGGCAGTGCGTGGTATCAGGGCGCCAACGGCTCTTCGAGCTGCACCTCTCAAATCGAAACGAGAAGAATACATTGACGAAATCCGAACTCGTGCGCGAGCTCGCCGAGGAACACGAGCTCCCGCGTAAGCAAGTCGGCGAGCTGGTCGAGGCACTCTTCGACCGCATCACGGCCGTGCTCAAGTCGGGCGACAAAGTCGCGTTGACGCCCTTCGGCGTCTTCCGCATCCGCGACCGGGCCGCACGCATGGCGCGCAACCCGCAGACGGGTGAGCCGGTGCACGTCCCCGCGAAGCGGGTCCTGAAGTTCACCGCCGGCCGCGAGCTCAAGGAAGCAGTCGGGACCAAGAGCGGCGCACGCAAGGCGCCGGCAGCGAAGAAGGCCGCCGCGAAGAAGTCCACCGCCAAGAAGGCCGCCCCGGCCAAGAAGTCCGCCGCGAAGAAGGCGCCGGCCCGCAAGGCCGCTCCGGCCAAGAAGGCGCCGGCGCGCAAGGTTACCGCGAAGAAGCGCGGCCGCTAACGCACACAGCGCTTCGGCGCATGGACACCGCCCGACCGCTCGCCGCACGGCGCCCGGTCGGGCATGTTTTTCGGATCTGGTGAGGCGAACGGTGGCCGCGTGACCCAGTTCGAGGCGCGAGCGATCGAGAACATCGCGACCGCGCCGGCCACCTCGAACGATCGCCGGTTCGCGGGCATCACCGCGCTCGCGTTCCTGGGGCTGCTGCTCGCCTCGATCCCGATCTCGAGCGCGCGTTGGCCGCAACTCCCGGCCCTGGTGCCGACGGTCGTCGGCGCGGGGATCGTCGCGCTCGTCCTCACCACGGTGCTGTTCTACGTACAGTACCGGTCGGCGCGCGACCTCAAGCTGGCCCTGCTGGCGCTCGCCTACGCCTACGCGACCGCCTGGCAAGTCCTGTATCTCCTCACGTTCCCGAATGCGTTCGTCGCCGGCGTCGCGCTGGGGGCGGCGCCGCAGACCGCCGCGTGGTGCTACGTGATCGGCAACATCGGCTTCGCCGTGCTGCTCGCACTCGAAGGGGTCGCGGCGCAGCGCGGCTGGCAGCTCTCGCGCCGCGGGGTGCGCGTGATCGCACTCGCGCTCGCCGGCCTGGTCGCGCTCGCGGCGATCGCGCTCGTACGAGGTGCCGGCGCACTGCCGCCGCTGACCATCGGCAATCAGTACCAACCGCTCTGGACGCTCGTCGTCGGGCCGCTGACCGCGCTGACGACCATCGTCGCGATGGCCATGGTGGCGGCGCGGCTGCGCACGGTGACCGAGGTCTGGCTCGGCGTCGTGCTGCTCTCGCGCTGCATCGCGATCATCAGTGCCAGCGAGTTGGGCTCGGTTCGCTACGCGGTCGGCTGGTACGCGGCGCGGTTCGAAGAGCTGCTCGGCACGCTCTTGATGCTGGCCGTCTTCCTGGTGAAGCTCAACGATCTGGTGCTGCGGCTCGCCGCGCGCGGCCGCACGACTGCGGAAGCGCTGGCCGCCGGTCAAGCCCGCTACATCTCGCTGACCAACGTCGTGCCGCAGCTGATCTGGACCGCCAACGCCCAAGGCGAGGTCGAGTACGTGAACGACCGCTGGGTCGCCTACACCGGCCTCCCGCTCGATGCCGCCCGCGGCGGCGGCTGGCGCGCCGCGATCGATCCTGCGCAAGAGCCGTCCACGCGCGAGCAGTGGTCACGCAGCGTGCGCAGCGGCGAACCATTCGCGGCCGAGCTGCGTCTGCGCGAACTCGGCGGCCGCGCGCGCTGGTTCCTCGTCAACGCGGTACCGGTACGCGGCGCGGAGGGAACCGTGGTCGCCTGGATCTGCACCTCGACCGACGTCGATGCGCAAAAGCGACTGGAAGAGCGCGAAGCGTTCCTGGCGCGCGCCGGCGAACGGCTGGGCGCTTCGCTCGACGTCGTTGCGACGATCGGCGCGATCAAGACGCTGCTCGTCCCGCGGATGGCCGAGCGCGCCTGGGTCGCCTTGCGCGACGAGGAGGGCCGCTACGTTCTCGCCGGATTGGGCAGCGTGGACCTGGCCGACGAAATGGAGGCGCGGCGCTGGCTGGGGACACCGATCCTGCCGACGCTCGCCGACACGGTCGACCGGATCGTCGCCGGCATCGACCCGGTCATCATCGACGAGCCGCGCTTCGACGATCCGTGGCTGCGCGAGAGCGCGACGGCGATGATCATTCCGCTGATCGGCGGGCTCGGCGCACTCGGCGTGCTCGCGCTCACCCGCGAGGGCCCGCCGCCGTTCGACCCCGACGACCTGAGCGTGGTGCGCGAGTTCGCGCGCCGCGCTGCGCTCTCGCTCGAACATGCGCGCTTGTATGAGCGCGAGCGCACGACGGCCGACGCGCTCCAACGCGCGATGCTGCCGGCGCAGCTGCCGCTGCTGCGCGACATCCGCTTCTCCGCGTCGTATTCGGCAGCGTCGGAGTCGCAGCGCGTGGGGGGCGACTTCTACGATGCGTTCACCATCCCCGACGGTCGGGTCGCGGTGACCATCGGTGACGTCACCGGTCACGGGCTCGAAGCGGCCGTCATCATGGGCGAGATCCGCCAGGCCCTGCGCGCCGCGGCGTTCGAAGCCGCCGAACCGTCGGCGATCCTCGACCGCGCCAGCCAGCTGCTCGTCGCGGCCGGCCGCACGGTCTTCGTCACCGCGATTTTCGGCCTGC
>JBEKAU010000206.1:0-5436 GCA_050015755.1 Vulcanimicrobiaceae bacterium
GTGGTCGCGCTCGTCGACGAAGGCGTGCTCGAGGTCGTCGAAGACGTCGAGGACGTGCCGGAACTCGCCGTGCTCGGCGCTGACCCGCCGGAAAGTCCGGTGGGCAGGCTCGGCGTGTACGTGTACGCCCCGGGTTCGGGAAGCGAGCCGCTTCCGATCGACGATACGCTCATGGCACCTCCCTGTGTCCTCTGTATCGGCGATTCTCACGGCGGCCCCTGAATTACCGCTGAGTTTACTCCAGGTTGACGCTCGCGGCTCAGAGTGTGATCTCGCCCCGGGCCGCGAGGCGCGCCATCAGCAGATGGTAGTAGAGCATCCCCTGCTGTGGGACGAGCGCGGCAATGACCGGCTCGGGCTGCAGGCTGGGATCCCCGGAGAGCGCCCGCAGGGAGGCGGCCGCCCCCGAGTCGTTCATCGGGAAGACGTCGAGCCGGGCGAAGCCGCGCAGGGCGATCACGGCGGCCGTCCAGGGGCCGATCCCCTTGTGCGCGACCAGCGCCTCGAGCAGGGCGGCTGTCGGCAGCGCGTCGAGTGCCGCCTCGTCGAGGGTGCCGGCGGCGATCGCCTGGGCCACCCCTTTGAGGGTGACGACCTTGTTGATCGACAGGCCGAGGACGCGCAGCTCCGCCGGATCGGCTGCCAGGATCGTCTCGGCGGGGACGAAGGCCCGCAGCGCGATCCCGCCGACGTCGTGCGCCGGCGCGTAGCATTCGATGACGCGCCGCAAGATCGCACCAGCCGCGTGGAGCGAGACCTGCTGGTAGACGACCGAGTTGACGACCGTCTCCCACAGCGAGGGATAGCGCGGCGGCTTGACGCCGCGGGCGCCCGCCGCGATCGGCGCCAACCACGGCACGCGCTGTGCGCCGGCGTCGAACGCAGCCAGCGAGACGTCGGAACCGAGCATCCGGCGCACCACCGCCGTCGGGTCGAACATCGCCGCGCGGGGTCCTTCCAGTCGCACCCGCAGCGCGTCGGGCGCGACCTGAGCAACCGCGAGGAGCGTCGGCTCCGAGGGAGCACCGAGCAGCCGGCGATAGGTCGTGCCGTCGAACGTGTCCACCGCGTTGGTCGAGAGCCGGCGCAGCACGGCCGCCGTCAGGTCGAGCCGATACGGCGTGCGTACGGGGACGTCGACCTCGCGAGCGCTCACGACGGGGACGACCGCCGCACGGCGGGAAGCGTTGCGCGATGTACCTGGCGACCTACGCGCGGTACTGGCGCATCAACCTCTTGACGATGCTCGAGTACCGGGCGAACTTCGTCATGTGGTTCTTCTTCACGATTTTCTACCACGGGACGGCGATCGCGGCGCTGTGGGTCACGCTGCACACCTTCCCCTCGATCGACGGCTGGGACTTCCGCGAAACGGCGTTCATGTACGGCCTGTGGATGCTCGGGCACGCCGTGCACAACACGCTCTTCTTCACCGTCGGCGACGTCCCGACGTTCGTGCGCGAGGGTCGCTTCGACCGCTTTCTGGTGCGCCCGCTCGACCCGCTGTTCCAGGCGCTCACGGTCCCACAGCAGATCTCGCCCGACGAGCTGATCCTGGCGATCACGTTCTTCTGCGTCGTCACCGCGTTCGCGGGCGTCCACGTCGGCCTGCTGTTCGTGCTCTACGTGCCATTGGTCGCCATCGGCGGCGCGCTGATCGACTTCGGCATCACCCTCGCGATCGCGACCGCGTCGTTCTGGGTCATCCGCATCGATGCACTGCGCTGGATCGTCATGTCGCTCGAACAGGACTTCTCGCGCTACCCGATTGGGATCTACCAGCGCGGCGTGCGCGTCGCCTTGGCGTTCGTGCTGCCGTTCGCGTTCATGAACTACTTCCCGGCGACGTTCCTCTTGCACAAGAGCGAGACCGGACTCAACCTCAACCCCGCCGTCGGCCTGCTGACACCGCTCGTCGGCATCGTCTGCGCGGCGATCTCGTACGCCTTCTGGCGCTTCGGCCTGGACCGTTATCAAGGCACCGGCAGCTGACCATCGATCGCGCGCATGAGCGTGAGCAGCGCGCGATTGACGGGGGTCGCGATGCCGTGGCGCGCGGCGGCGCCCACGAGCGGGCCGGTCAGCTCCTCGACTTCCGAGTGACGGCCTGCGAGGCGGTCGAAGTACATCGAGGTACCGGCCTCGCGCGGATACGTCAGGAGCAGCGCGAGCGCTCGTGCGGCCTCGTCGTCCGCGAGGCGAGCGCCCTCGGCGCTCCCGACCGCAACCGCTTCCTCGAGGACGGCGAGGCAGAGTGCTTGCACGTCCTCGCTGCGCATCACCTCGAGGCGGCGGCCGGTCAACGCGGTGATGGGATTCAACGCGACGTTCAGCAGCAGCTTGCGCCAGGCGCGGGTGGCGAGGTCGTCGGTGACGAGCACGCGGAACGGCGTTGCGGCGAAGAGCGCTGCGAAGGCACGGCCATCGTCGTCGGCGCCGACCGCGAGGTCGGCCTCGTCGGCGTGGCGCATGCGCACGCGATCGTCGGCGAGCCGTTCGCCGTTGTAGTAGACGACGGCGGGTACGACGCGTGCCCCACCGATGAACGGACCGACCCGCTCGCGCTGCCCGACGCCGTTCTGCAACACGGCAACGCGTGTGGTGGGACCGCACAACCGCGCGAGCCACGGTGCGACCGTGGGCACCTGGTGGGCTTTCGTCGTCAGCAGCACCCAGTCGACCGGCGTCACCGTGGCTGCATCGCAGCGCACGTCGAGATCGACGGTGACCTCGCTGCCGTCGGGCCGCGTGAGCGTCAGGGACGGGAACGGCCGGCGCGCGCACGCGATCACATCCTGCCCGGCAGCGCGCAGCGTCGCAGCGGCGACGCTGCCGATCCCGCCTAGCCCGACGACCGCAATCGCACTCATCCGTCCTCGAGGGTAGCAGCGGGGTGGCCGTGCGCGCTTTGCGAAAAGTGCTCCATGCCCGGCGAACTGCGCTACTGGCGCGAACGGGAACGCGACGACACCTGCCTCTTGGCGGCGCGCTACGGCGCGCACGTGTGGGAGCGCCACGTGCACGAAGAGCTCGTCCTCTCGATCAGCGAGGGCGGCACCGGGGTCTGCGAGACCAAGGACGGCGTCGAGCGCGGCGGTCCCGGCACGTTCTGGATCTTCGCCCCGGGCGAAGCGCACGAAGGCTTCGTGGAGGACGACTGGCAGTATCGCGGCGCGTATCTGGGCGAGCGGTCGCTGTGCGAACTGGCCGGCGCATTCGACGCCGACCGCGTGCGCACGCTGCGCTTCCGCCGGGACTCTACCGCGACGCCCCGCTCGCGCGCCTGCTGCTCGACGCGCACCGCTGCGCGGAGAGCGACGCGCCGCTGCTCACGCGGCAATCAGCCTGGTCGCTCGCGCTCGGCACGCTCTTCACGCGCTACGGGCGGCCGCGCCCACGCGTTCCCGAAGCGAACGTCTCTGCGCGCCGTCTGCGCGTCGCGCGCGAGTATCTCGAGACGCACTACCGCGACGACGTCTCGGTCGACGACGTAGCGAACCTGTCCGGCCTGAGCCGCTTCCACTTCATGCGCGCGTTCCGCGCGCAGTACGGCATCGCGCCGCACGCGTACCTCGTGCAGGTGCGCGTCAACCGCGCGAAGCGGCTGCTGGCCGACGGCCGGTCGGCGACGGAGGTCGCCCTCGACGCCGGGTTCGCCGACCAGAGCGCGCTCACGCGCCACTTCCGGCGCGCCTTCGGCGTCCCGCCCGGCGCCTACGCGCGCGCAATCGCCGCGCGCTGACCGGCAGCGCCCCGGAAAAACAGGATGGCAGGGCGCCGGCCGGAACCGGCTCCCATGGCCTGGTTGACCGCGACCTACCTGATCGATTCCGAACCCGAGCGCATCGAAGCGCGGGCCGAGGCGCTGGCGCTCGAGCAGAGCGTCGAGTGTCCGCTCGCCGCGATCGGTGACCAGCGCGTCCTCGACGAGATCGTCGCGCAGGTCGGCTCGATCGAGCCGGTCGCCGAAGGCCGCTACCGCGTGCAGGTCCGGATCGCGACCGAGACGATCGGCGGCGAGACCGCGCAGTTCATCAACATGGTGTTCGGCAACTGTTCGCTGTGGGAGAACGTGCAGCTCGTCGACCTCGATCTGCCCGCACCGTTGCTCGCGCAGTTCCCCGGTCCACGCCACGGCATCGCCGGGATCCGCGCACTCGTCGACGCGCCGCAGCGGCCGCTCATCTCGACGGCGATCAAACCGCAAGGTCTGCCGATCCCGGAACTCGCGCGCCTGGTGAAGACGTTCGCGCTCGGCGGCGTCGATATCATCAAAGACGATCACGGGATCGCCAACCAAGACTATTCGCCGTTCGCCGAACGCGTGCGCGCCTGTCAGGCCGCGTGCGAGGAAGCAGTGCAGCAGGCCGGTCGTCCCGCGTACTATGCGCCGAACCTCATCGGTTCGCCGCGCGCACTGCGAGAGCGTGCCCGGATCGCGCGCGACGTCGGCGCGAAGGTCGTGCTCGTCTCGCCGATGGTGATCGGGGCGCCGGCGTTCGTCGACCTGGTCGACGAGTATCCCGACTTCGTCTACCTCGCGCACCCCTCGTTCGGCGGCGCGACGCGGATCGCAGCGACGCTGCTGTTCGGGAAACTGTTCCGCCTGTTCGGGGCCGACGCCACGATCTTCACCAATTATGGGGGCCGCTTTCCGTACCCGGTCGAGGATTGCGCGGCGCTCGCCGCCGCGGCGCGTGCCCCGTGGGGGCACCTCGAGCCGACGCTGCCGGTGCCGGCAGGCGGCATGCTGCTCGAGCGTGTCGACGAACTGATCGGGTTCTACGGGCGCGACACCATGCTGCTCATCGGCGGCAACCTCTTGGTCGCCCGTGAGCATCTCTTGGAGCGCACACGCGAATACGTGGCGAAGGTAGAGGCACATGGACCTGCGGGCATCGAGCAACACGCGTAGCTTCCGGCCGGACGGCGACCAGTTCCGCTGGGACGACGTCGACGTGCTGGTCTACAAGGACGAGGGCAGCGCCCCGTTCCGCGACGTCACCCGCCAGGTGCTCTTCGAAGAGGCCGAGCAGGGCTGTCAGCTGCGCTACTTCGAGGTCGCGCCCGGCGGCCACACGACCCTCGAACGCCACCAGCACGTGCACGCGGTTGCGATCATCAACGGACGCGGCAGCGCGTTGGTCGGTGATGAGGTCCGCGATGTCGCCACCTTCGACCTCTGCCGCGTGCCACCGATGACCTGGCACCAATTCCGCGCCGCCGCCGACGCACCGCTGGGCTTCCTGTGTCTGGTCAGCTCCGAGCGCGATCGCCCGCAGGTGCCGAATGAGGACGACCTCGCCGCGCTGCGCCGCGATCCGGCGATCGCGGCCTTCATCCGCGTCTGAGGCCATGACCGGGACCGTTCGGCTCATGGCGAGCGCCGTCGCCGCGCTGGCGGTGATCGCCGCCTGGGCCCTCCTGATCATCGTC
>JBEKAU010000207.1:0-5427 GCA_050015755.1 Vulcanimicrobiaceae bacterium
TGCGGGCTGACTTCGATTGACTTGTCCCAACCGGCGAGCGCGCCGACGTTGAGGACGGCGTACGTCTGGCGGAAGTGCCCGATGTCGCGCGACTTCTGCGAGTACCCGCGCTTCTGCGGCAAGCGCCGCGCCCACGGTGTCTGGCCGCCTTCGAACGCCGGCCCCTTGCCGCCGCCCGAACGGACCGTCTGACCCTTACCGCCTTCGCCGCCGGTCTTGACCATGCCGGAACCATGCCCGCGGCCGACGCGCGTACGCTTCGGGCGGGAGTGCGGGTTCGGCTTGAGGGTGGCGAGCGAAAGGCTCGCGGTCTTCTTCTGTTCGGCCATGATGATTATGCGAAGATCTCTTGGACCGTCTTGCCGCGCAGCTGCGCGACCTTCTCGGCCGTCTTGAGGGACTTGAGCGCTGCGAACGTCGCGAGCACGACGTTGATCGGGTTGTTCGTCCCGAGCGACTTGGTCACGATGTCGTGGATCCCGGCCAACTCGAGGACCGCACGCATGGCACCGCCGGCGATGACGCCGGTCCCGGCCGAGGCGGGCTTGAGCAGCACGTGGCCCGAGCCGACTTGGACGTTGACCTGATGCGGGATGGTCTTCTCGACCATCGGCACCGTGATCAACGACTTACGCGCCTGCTCGACACCCTTGCGGATCGCTTCGGGAACTTCGCCGGCCTTGCCGATGGCGAAGCCGACGCGGCCCTTCTTGTCGCCCACGACGACGAGCGCCGAGAACGAGAACCGCTTACCGCCCTTGACGACCTTCGCCACGCGGTTGATGCGGACGACGGACTCTTCGAAGCCCTGGTTGTCGCGATCGCGACCGCCACGATTATACATGCGCTAGAACTCCAGTCCGGCTTCGCGCGCTGCTTGCGCGAGCGCGGCGACGCGGCCGTGATACTTCAGGCCCGAAGTGTCGAACACGACTGCATCGACGCCGGCGGCCTTGGCGCGCTGGGCGATCGTCGTGCCGATCTTCTGGGCGGCTTCGAGGTTGGTCCGCGAGCCGAGGCCCTCGGCCACCGCGCCCTCGCGAGTCGACGCCGACGCGAGCGTGTGGCCCTTGGCGTCGTCGATCACGAATGCGTAGGTGTGGTGCAGGCTGCGGAAGATCTGCAGGCGCGGACGACCCGCGGTCCCGGTGACCTTCTTGCGCAGCCGGCCGTGGCGCTTGACGCGCTGCGCCGTGCGCGACGTCTGCGACATTACTTCTTCCCTGCCTTGCCCGCTTTGCCGAGCTTCTTGCGCACGACTTCGCCGTCGTAGCGCACGCCTTTGCCCTTGTAAGGCTCCGGCGGACGCAGCCCGCGGATTTCCGCGGCGACCTGGCCGACGCGCTGCTTGTCGATGCCGTCGACGTGCACTTTGTTGGTGCCCTCGACGGTGAACGTGATGCCTTCCGGCGCCGCGTACGTCACCGGATGCGAGTAGCCGAGCGAGAAGTTGAGATCGCTGCCGGCCTTGTTGACGCGGTAGCCGACGCCCTGGAGTTCCAGCGACTTGCGGAAACCCTTGGTGACGCCTTGGATCATGTTGGCGACCAGCGTACGGGTGAGCCCGTGCGCGGAGCGGCCCGACTTCTCGTCGTTCTTGCGCTTGACGACGACGTTGCCGTCCTCGAGCGTGACCTCGACGACGGGAAGGAAGTGCTGCGAGAGCTGGCCCTTGGGACCCTTGACCGACACGGTCGCTTCGTCGATCTTGACGTCGACGCCGCCGGGAACCAGAACCGGGAGTTTACCGATGCGAGACATGGTTTAAAGGCGCTCCGCCCCGGGCTGCGCGCCCCCCACTTCGTGGGGCCCCCAGACCGAGCTCGCAAGAGAGATGATTTCAAGAAAACGATTGTACTGCGCTCGCTCCATGACCATCACCACACAAAGGCCAGGACTTCACCGCCGAAGCCTTCGCGCTTGGCGCGCTTGCCCGACATGATGCCCTTGGACGTGGACATGATGACCAGACCCAGGCCACCCAGGACCCGCGGAATCTCGGTCTTCGAAGTGTAGACGCGCAACCCGGGCCGGCTGATGCGGCGCAGGCCGGTGATGACCTTTTCTTTTTCCGGGCCGTACTTGAGGGTGATCCGGAGCGTCCCTTGCGGGCCTTCCTTGATCTCCTCGAGGCCGGAGATGAAGCCTTCGTCGAGCAGAATCTGCGCGACCGACTTCTTCATCTTCGAGGCCGGGATGTCGACGGTCTGATGGTTGGCGGTGTTGGCGTTGCGGATGCGCGTGAGCAGGTCCGCAACGGGATCAGTGGTGACGCTCATCTACCAGCTCGCCTTCGTGATGCCGGGGACGAAGCCACGATGCGCGTTCTCGCGGAAGCAGATGCGGCACATCCCGAACTTACGGTAGTACGCGCGCGGCCGACCGCAGACTTTGCAGCGGTTGTGCGCGCGCGTGCTGAACTTCGGTGTGCGCTTCGACTTTTCGATCAACGAGGTCTTGGCCATTATCGCGTCGCTCCGGCGGCCTGCTGCTTCTGCAGCGGCAGCCCCATCTGGGTGAGGAACTCGGTCGCCTCTTCGTCGTTCTTGGCCGTCGTCACGATGACGATGTCCATCCCGCGCGCCTTGTCGACCTTATCGAAATCGATCTCCGGGAACACCAGCTGCTCGCGCAGACCGAGATTGTAGTTGCCGCGGCCGTCGAACGACTTGCGGTTGAGACCACGGAAGTCGCGGATACGGGGCAGCACGACGTTGAAGAGCTTGTCGAGGAAAACGTACATCCGCTCGCCGCGCAAGGTCACCTTGGCGCCGATGTTCATGCCTTCGCGCAGCTTGAACGCCGCGATCGACTTGCGAGCCTTGGTGATGACCGGCTTCTGGCCGCTGATCTGCGTGAGCTCGCGCACCGCCGCATCCAGGGCCTTCGAGGTCTGGATGGCGTCGCCAACGGACATGTTGATGACGACCTTGTCCAGCTTCGGGACCTGCATGGGGTTCTGGTACTTGAAGCGCTCCTGCAGCTGCGGAACGACCTGCTGCTGGTACTTCTCTTTCAGACGATTCGGCATGACTACGACTTCCCGGGGACGAGCAGCTGCTCGCCCGACTTCACGCTCACGCGGACCGACGAACCGTCGGTGGCGTGGGTGCGGCGCACGCGGGTCGGCTTGTCGGTCTTCGGATCGATGACCATCAGCGCCGAAAGCGGGATACGCGCTTCCTTCTCGATGATGCCACCGCTCTGGGGACCGCCGGCCTGACCGGGCTTGGTGTGCCGCTTGACGACGTTGAGACCTTCGACGGTCGCAGCACCGAGCTGCGGGAAGACGGCCTTGACGACGCCGCGCTTACCCTTCTCTTTGCCGCGCCGCAGGACGACGGTGTCGCCCTTGACGATCTTGGACTTGCGAACGGCCTGCTTGTTCACCGGAACGCCCACGTTAGAGCACCTCCGGCGCCAGCGAGGCGATCTTGAGGAACCCACGGTCGCGCAGCTCGCGGCAGACGGGCCCGAACACGCGCGTGCCGCGCGGGTCGAGGTTGTCCTTGTCGCCCTTGATGATCACGCAGGCGTTCTCGTCGAACTTGATGACCGAACCGTCGGGACGGCGCATCGGAGCCGAGGCCCGAACGACGACCGCCTTGACGACTTGGCCCTTCTTGACCGCGGCGCCCGGGATCGCGCTCTTGACCGTGCCGACGATGATGTCGCCCACGTGCGCGTAGGGGTGACGCGAACCGCCGCTGATGTGGATGCACAACAGCTCGCGCGCGCCGGAATTGTCGGCCACCTTGAGCCGCGTCTCTTGCTGGATCATGACTTACTTCGCTCGCTCGAGGATCTCGACCAGACGCCAGCGCTTCTCGCGCGACATCGGGCGGCATTCCTGGATGCGCACCAGGTCACCGGTCTTGGCGTCGTTGAGCTCGTCGTGCGCCTTGAAGCGCGTCGACTGGCGGACGACTTTCTTGTAGACCGGGTGGGGGACGCGCGTCTCGGTCACGACCACGATGGTCTTATCCATCTTGTCGCTGGCAACGCGGCCCTGCTTGACGCGGCGGCGGTTGATGCGGTCGTCGACCGCGTTCTGATCAGGCTGCTCCATGACGTGCCTCGGTAAGCCGCTTCTCGGAGATCGCGGTTTGAATCTGGGCGTAGGTACGGCGGACTTGCTTCACGCGCGAGAAGTCGGACAGGTGTCCGGTGCGCAGCGAGAACCGCAGGTTGAAGAGTTCTTCCTTGGTCTCGCGGGCGCGCTTCTCGAGCTCCGCCAGGGTCAGTTCGCGCAGGGCGCGCAGGTCGGTGCGCTTCATGCGGTGGCCACCTCCGCGTCCTGTTCGGCACGCGTGACGATCTTGGTCGAGATCGGCAGCTTCTGGGCCGCCAGGCGGAGCGCTTCGCGCGCCACCTTCTCGTCGACGCCGGCGAGTTCGAACAGCACGCGGCCCGGACGGACCACGGCGACCCAGAACTCGGGGTTGCCCTTACCGGAGCCCATGCGGACTTCGGCCGGCTTCTTGGTGACCGACTTGTCGGGGAACACCTTGATCCACACCTTGCCGCCACGCTTGATGTGACGGGTCATGGCGACACGCGCCGCTTCGATCTGACGGTTCGTCATCCACACCGGCTCGAGCGCCTGCAGGCCGAACTCACCGAACGTGAGCGTGTTGCCGACCAGCGCCTTGCCGCGCATGCGGCCGCGATGCTGGCGGCGCCACTTGACTCGCTTCGGAGTAAGCATTCCTTATGCTCCCTCGTTCTCGGACGGCGCGCCGGGGCGCTCCGCCGAATCGTGCGTCGCCTGCGTTTCGGGCGGGACGACCGACGTCTCGTTGGTCACGCCGTGCCCGTGCTCGGCGTTGGGTTCATGCGTGATGCTGCCGGCGTGTGGCGCGTCGTGCTTGTCGCCCGCGATCGACGGCGCACCGTCGGTCACCGACTCCAGCGACTGGCCGTCGGCCTGCGCCACGTGCATCGCTTCGGTCTGATCCAGACCGCCGGCGGTGCGCTCCTGGCCCGCATGACGCGGTCCAGCCGGACGCGGTGCGCCGGTGCCTTCGCCGGTGCGGCCACGGCCGCCACGCGTGCCGCGACGGTTGTCGCGGAAACGTGCCTGCTCGCCACCACGCGCGCCGCCGGCGCCTTCGCGCTCACCGCGCGGCTGATCCGGCAGCACTTCGCCCTTGTAGATCCACACCTTCACGCCGATGCGGCCGAAGGTCGTGAACGCTTCGACGTGCGCGTAGTCGATATCGGCCCGCAGCGTATGCAGCGGGACCTTGCCGTCGTGGTTGCGCTCGGTACGCGCGATCTCGGCGCCGCCCAGGCGACCCGAAACCTGCACCTTGACGCCACGCGCGCCGGCCTTCATCGTGCGCATGATCGCCTGCTTCATGGCGCGGCGGAACGCAATGCGCTTCTCGAGCTGGTCGACGATGTTCTGGCCGACCAGACGCGCGT
>JBEKAU010000208.1:0-5422 GCA_050015755.1 Vulcanimicrobiaceae bacterium
CGGTGTGGTTTGCGCGGGCGCCGAGGGCGGCGGCGTCTCGCTCGCGCTCGCCGGCTCGGGCGGTGGTGCGGTCGCGCGCGCGGCCGCGAGGCGCGCTTCGATCGAGGTCGGCGGCGCCGCGTCGACCACCGGACCGCGCACCGGGACCCCGGCCGCGCCGGTCGGCGGCCGCACCGTCGGCGCAGCGTCCTCCGCGGTGAGGGGCGGTGGCACAACGGACCGCGACGTGCCGGGCGCCGCCGGCGTTGGGGTGGCGGACGAGCCGTTGCGCGGGGGGCCCTCGGTCAGCAGCGAGCGGAGCACGTCGGGCAACAGGCGCGCGCCGACCAGCGGCGCGGTCGTCTCGGTGCGGCCCGCGGTGATGGCGAGGAACTGCACGCGTGGCCCGTCGACGTTGACGACGCGCACGGGGAAGCTGGTGCCGACCGCGGTCGGCTGCGGCAAGACGGCCGACATCCGCCGCCCGTCGATCAGCAAGATGTCGTTGCGGCCTTGCGTTCCGACGACCCGCGCGGTCGTCAGGCCGCCGGCCATCAGCGGCGGAAGCGGCGCGGCCGACGGCGGGGCTGCGCTCGCAGCCGAGGCCATGGACGGCGTCGGCGTCGCCGCGCTCGCCGACACGCTCGAGAGGACCGGCGGCGTATTGGGGATGATCGGCTGTCCGGGTAACACGGGCACCGACTGCTGCGCGCCGGGAAGCGGCGTCGCCGCGGGCGGAATGATCGGCGGCATGACGGCGCGCGTCGCGACGATCGGCGTCGTCACGATGGTCGGCAGCGGGTTCTGCACGACCGGCGTCGGGGTCTGCGCGGACGACGCCGAACCTTCGTTGGCGACGACCTGCAGCTGGACGCTGCCGTTGCCCGTCGACCCGGTGACCTGCACCAAGAGGACATCGCCCGGGCGCACCGTTGGCGGCAGCGCGGCCGCGACCCGCAGCCCGGCGATCTCGAGCAGGTCGGTCAGCCCGTTCGAGGCCAGCACGCGGGCCTGCAGCACCGCGCCTTGACTCTGCGCCGCGAGCGCTTGCAGCGCGTCACCGTTCGCCGCCAGCGTCGCCAATTCGGCGTCGACCAGCGCCGCGAGCTCCGCAGCGCCGGCACCGGCGAGCGGATCGACGGACACCTACAATTCCTTGATGCGGCTCGGCCGCCAGGCCGAACGCGACGGATTCGGCATCGCCGAATCCACTAGGCCGTGAAGTCTATGAGGTGGGGTGGTTCGTCGAGGCCGGCGGCTTCGTCGACGGTCTGCTCGAATGCACCCGCGTGACGGCGCTCGGGGAGCTGCTCGTCGGCCTCCTGGCGATTCTGGGCGTCGGGGTTGACGCGGTTGCCCAGCACGTCGCCCGTTCCGGTGACGGTCTCTTCGCGCTCCTGGGTGTGGGCGACGAACGCCGCCTGCGTGGTGGCTTGGGCGATGCGCGCGGCCTCTTCGGCGCGCTGCGTGATCGGCGCCGTTTGCGTCGCCTGCCAGATCGCCCCTTGAAGATCGGTGGGACGGATCGCCACGAACGTTCTCCCCTGGATGCGCCCGGTTCAGCCGGTCGCCCCGACGTCCCCCGTCGGAGCCTGCGCTGCGTTGCGTCGCGTATACTTCTGCTTCACCGTCGGATCGCCCTCACGGTAGCCCAGGTCCGAGCGCAGGGCCCGCAACTTGGTGCGCAGATGGATCACCGCCTGGGCGTGGATCTGCGAGACCCGCGACTCCGAGACGTTGAGGGCGCCCTTGATCTCCTTGAGCGTGAGCCCCTCGAAGTAATAGAGGGAGATGACGGTGCGCTCTTGCGGGGGCAGCTCGTCGACGGCCCGGATCAGGGCGGCCTTGATCTCGCGCGCCTCGACCGCATTGGTGACCTCGGTGCCGTCGTCGCGCAGCGTGTCGAGCAGCGGGATCTCGTACCCCCGCTCGTTGGGCAGAAACTCTTCGAGCGAGAGGACCGACGTGCCGCGAATCTTTTGCATCAGGACGTCGAGCTCTTTGACCGAGAGCCCCATCCGTTCGGCGACTTCTTCTTCCGTTGCTGCCCGGCCGAGCTGGACCTCGATCTCCTGGTAGATGCGCTCGAGCTCGCGGGCACGTTGCCGCACCGCGCGGGGCACCCAGTCCAAAGCCCGGAGGGCGTCGAGGATCGCGCCGTTGATGCGGGTGATGGCGTAGGTCTCGAACTTGACGCCGCGCTCGTCGTCGTACTTCTCGATGGCGTCGATCAGACCGAGAATGCCGTCGTTGATCAAGTCGTTGATCTCGACGTTCGGGGGCAGATTAATGGAGATCCGCCCGGCCACATACTTGACCAGGTGGAGGTACTTGTGAACGATCTCCTCGCGACTGAGCTCGACCCCGCCGATCACGTAGCGCGAGCCATCACGGAGTGCTTTCACGGCTTGCTCCCACGTCGGGCACCCGCTCCCATCGTTATCGTCGGTTCACGCCGACCGCGTCCGGCTCCCCCAAGGGTGGGGTCGACAAAAGTGTGAGCCAGGTTAAATGATCGTTCCGCCTGCGTCAAGCTGGGGCGAACGCAGTGCCCGTCAGCTCGCACAGCGTGCGACCGACCGCATCGAGCGCCACCACGCGGTCGACCAGCCCAGCGACCGCCGCCGCACGCGGCATCCCATAGACGACCGCCGAGGCTTCGTCCTGACCGAGGACGTAGCCGCCGCGTTCCTTGATGACGCGCAAGCCCTCGACCCCGTCGTGTCCCATCCCGGTCAGGATGACGCCGAGCGAACCGGAGCCATAGGTCTCGCCGACCGACGCCGCCATCACGTCGACGCTCGGCACGTGCAGCGCGCGGCTGGCGTCGTCGGCGAGCGCGACGACGATCGAACCCAGCGACTTGGTGAGCCGCAACTGTTTGCCGGCCGGCGCGACGATCGCGGTGCCGGGTGCGAGCGGCATCCCGTTCACGCCCTCGACGACGTGGATCTTGCTGGCGGCATCGAGCCGCTCGGCGAGTGGACGCGTGAAGCCCGGCGGCATGTGCTGCACGACGACGATCGGGATCGGGAAGTCGGCGGGGAGCTTGGGCAGGATTTGCGAGAGCGCGACCGGCCCGCCGGTCGACGTCCCGATCGCGACGCACGCGAAGCCACCGCCGCGGCCACTGGGGCGCGGCCGCGTGATCGGCGGCGGCGGCGGCGGCACGACGGCACGCGCGGCGGAGACGCGCGGCGGTTCGGCGAGGCGTTCGATCGTCGGCCGGTCCGGCGTCGAGCGCTGACCCTGCATGGTGCGCAGATAGGCACCGCGCGAGCCGAACAGCCGCACCTTCTCGACCAGCTCGCGCTGCACGTTGACGATGTCGATCAGCGCCGAGTCGGGCTTGGGAATGAAGTCGACCGCCCCGATCTCGAGCGCGCGCAGCGTCGTCTCGGCACCTTCACGGGTCAACGCGCTGACCATGATGACCGGCGGTCCGCGGCGCGCGATGACGGTGCGCGCCGCCTCGAGTCCGCCCATGCCCGGCATCTCGACGTCCATCGTGCACACGTCCGGCTTGAGGCGTTCGATCATCTCGATGCCCTCCTCGCCGCTCGCCGCCGTGCCCACGACCTGGATGTCGGATTCTTTCTCCAACATCTTCTGGATCGCGCGCCGCATGAACGCGGAGTCGTCGGTGATGACGACCGTGATGATGCGCGGATTGGCGCTCATGCCGGCACCGCGGCGCGCAGACGGTACACGATCGCCTCGGGCCCGATGATCGGCTCGTAGAGATCGGTCAGATGGAAGAGCGACTCGGCGTGACCCAAGAACAAATAGCCTCCGGGGCGCAGGGCTTTGGCGAAGCTCTCGACGACGCGTTTTTGCGTCGCTTTATCGAAATAGATCAAAACGTTTCGGCAGAAGATCGCATCGAAGGGTCCTTCCGCGGCGACCTTGGCGCCGTCCATGAGGTTGAGCTTCCCGAACGAGACGATGCGCTTGATTCGCTCATCGATGACGAACCCATCGTCTTGCGGGTGAAACCAGCGCTGGATGACGGTGGGGTCGGTGGCACGGAACGAGAGCGTTCGGTAGAAGCCGCGGGCAGCCATGTCCAGGACGCGCTGCGAGATGTCGGTGGCGCGGATGAGCAGGTTGCTGTCGGCGATCTTGCCGGTCCCGAGCAGGGTCATCGCGAGCGAGTACGACTCTTCGCCCGACGAGCTCGCCGCCGACCACAGCCGCACCCGCGGCCCGCGCGCGAGGAACTCGTCGAGGATCGCGCCGGCCAAGGCCTTGAGCTGCGCGTGCTCGCGAAAGAAGTAGGTCTCGTTGTTCGAGAGCGCCGAGGCCAGGTCGGTCCACTCGTCCTCGCGGCGCGCGTCGTAGCGCAAAAAATCGACGTACTGCGCGTACGTCTGGAACCCGCGCTTGGCCAGCCGCGTCTGCAGCCGGCTCAGCAGCAGGAAGCGCTTCTGATCGTCGTACCATAGCCCGAAGCGCTCGCGAATCAAATCGCGAATCGCGACGAACTCGTGGTCCGAGATATCTTGCACGAATCAGACTCGCAGTGCCGCCAGGCCGAACGCCGCCGCCTGAACGTAGAGATACACCCATTCCATCGGCGAGAAGGCACGGCGATCGCGCTGGAGCAGCTCGGTGAAGCGCGGATGCTGTTCGAACCGCTCGAACAGGATGTCGAAACGAGCTGGCTTGTGTTCGAGCGCGACCATCAGCCGGTGGCGCTGGCGCAGCCGTCCGAAGAACGCCCGCTGGACCGAACGCTCGTACCAGCGAGCCGGATCGCGGAGCCGGCCGGCGTGGACACGGCCGACGGCGTCGGCCACGGCGCGCCCCGTGCTCGCGGCCTCGTAGATCCCCTCGCCGGTCGTCGCGTCGACCAGACCCGCCGCCGTGCCGCCCACCATGACCCCATCGGCGGCGATCGTCGGCCGCGGCACGCCTCCATAGAGGAGGTTGCCCTCCTCGCGCACGGTGTACGGCACCCCGGCGAACAGGCGCGCCTGCACCGTCGCGAGGAACGCGTCGAGCTCGGCACGCAGCGCCGCGCCGGGCAGCTTGGCCTGGATCCCCAGGCCGATCGAGAGATGATCGCGCTTGGGAAACATCCAGGCGATGACGTTGTGGCCCGAGCGCGGGCTCACGTAATAGTGCATCTCGAGCGTCTCGTACGTCGCCGGGATCGCCGGCCGCTCGGGATAGACGCGGTACTGCAGGCAGGTGATGAGCCCGGCGCTCCAACCGGGATGGCGAAAGCGCGGATCGACCTCGTCCAACCGCGCGCTCGAGCCTTGCGCGAGGAAGACGGAGCGAGCGCGGACGGTGCGGCGCGTGCCGGCGGCCGTGTCGGCGTACTCGACGACGACGCCGTCGCGTTCGCGGCGCAGGCCGCGAAAGAGCGCCCGGGTGCGAATCTCCGCACCCCCCTCGCGAGCCAAGGCGCCGATCGTCCCGTCGAGTTCCTCGCGGG
>JBEKAU010000209.1:0-5419 GCA_050015755.1 Vulcanimicrobiaceae bacterium
AGCTGTTCGTGCCCGACGTGTTCGCGGACGGGCGCGGCTTCTTCAAGGAGACGTGGTCGGATCCCAAGTACGCGGCGGTCGGTCTGGACGTACGCTGGGAGCAGGACTCGTGCTCGTGGTCGCGCCGCAACGTCATCCGCGGCATGCACTACGATTTTCGTATGGCCAAGCTCGTGCAATGCCTGCACGGCAGCATCTGGGACGCGATCGTCGACCTGCGGCGCGACTCGCCGACCTATCTGCAGTGGGAAGCGTTCACGCTGACCGCCGACAACCATCACCAGCTCTACGTCCCGGCCGGCTTCGGCCACGGCTTCCTTGCGCTCGCCGACGACGTCGTCGTGTATTATAAGAACAGCGTCGCCTACGATCCGGCCCACGAAGGCGCGGTCTCGTGGCACAACCGACGGATCGGGGTAACGTGGCCGTTGATCGGCGAACCCATCCTTTCACCGAAGGACGCTGCCGTTCCGGAGGACGCGCTTCCATGATCCAGCATCGTTTCGGTCCGCTCGATCGCGACGTCCCCATCATCGGGCAAGGGACGTGGAACGTTCCGACCCGCGGAGCGGCGGCCGAGGAGGCGAAGCGCGCGCTGCGGCGCGGGATCGAGCTCGGTATGGTGCACATCGACACCGCCGAGATGTACGGCGACGGCGCGTCCGAGCGCCTGATCGGCGAGGCGATCCGCGGGTTGCCGCGCGAGCGGCTGTTCTTGGTCTCGAAGGTATTGCCGACCCACGGCCGCTACGCCGCGACGATCCAGGCCTGCGAACAATCACTGCGGCGCCTGGGCGTCGACTATCTCGACTGCTACCTGCTGCACTGGCGCGGGTCGGTGCCGCTCGAAGAAACGCTCGGCGCGTTCGAGCAACTCGTCACCGAGGGCAAGATCCGTTCGCTCGGGGTGAGTAACTTCGACCTCGACGATCTCCGCGAAGCGCAGACGGTATTGAAACGTGAGCCCATCGCGTGCAATCAAGTGCTCTATCACCTCGGTGAGCGGACGATCGAAGATCACGAGCTGCCGTGGTGCCGCGCGCACGACGTCGCGGTCGTCGCCTACACGCCGTTCGGACGCGGTGACTGGCGGGACGCACCGGGCGCGCACGCGCTCGACGCGGTCGCGCACAAGCACGGCGCGACGCCGCGCCAAGTCATCCTCGCGTTTCTGACTCGCGATCCGATCGTCTTCGCGGTCCCGAAGGCGGCCAGCCTGATCCATGTCGAGGAGAACGCGGCCGCCGGCGACCTGCGGCTCGACGACGAGGACATCGACGCGATCGCATCCGCCTTTCCGATCCGCAAGCGCCGTGGAGGCATCCCCACCCTCTGAGCTCGTCGACGCGGTCAAAGCCGCGGCGCGCGCATGCGGCGCGCGCGCGGTGCGGATCGCGCCGGCGGGCGCCGATGCCAAAACGCGGACGCGGATGCGTGCCGCGTTCGCGCGCGGGGATCATGCGACGTGGTCGTACGACGATGGCTACGCGGTGGCGGCCAGCGATCCGCAGACGGTGCTGCCCGGCGCACGCGCCGTCATCTGCATCGCCGTGCCGTATGCGACGCCGGCGCCGCCCGAGCGGCGCGGCCGCGGTCGCGTCTCCGCGTACGCATGGTCGAACGACTACCACAAGACGATGCGCCGGATGCTGCTGGACATCGCGCAGCGGATCGACGCGCTCGCCGGTGCGCCGGTCACCAAGATTGCCTGCGACACCGCGCCGCTCGCGGAGCGCGCGTTCGCCGAGCGCGCCGGCCTGGGCTGGATCGGCAAGCATACCGGCCTGATCGTCAAGGAGCTCGGCTCGCAGGTGTTCCTCGGCGAGATCGTGACCACGCTGCCGCTTACGCCCGATCCACCGCTGCAGACGACCTGCGGCGCGTGCCGCGTCTGCGTCGACGTCTGTCCGACCGCCGCGCTGCGCGGCGATCGCACGATCGAGGCGACCCGCTGCATCAGCGATCTCACCCAGCGGCGCGATCCGATTCCGCGCGCGATGCGCCCGTTGATCGGGACCTGGGTGTGGGGCTGCGATCTGTGCAACGAGGCCTGCCCGCCGACGCGCAACGCCGGCCGCGCCGGCGAGGAGCGCTTTCGTCCGCGCAGCGCGGAATGGGCGGCGCCGGATCTGCGTGCGCTGCTGCAGCTGCGCGGCGGGGCCGCCCGGCAGATCCGCCGCACCGGGATGGGCTGGCGAGGGCCGGTCGTCCTGCGCCGCAACGCGGCGGTGGCCCTGGGCAACGAGCTGGACCGCGCCGACGTGCCGGCCCTGATCGAGGCCCTGCAGTCCGACCCGAGCCCGCTCGTCCGTGGGCACGCCGCCTGGGCGTTGGGGCGGATCGGCTCGCCGCGGGCGCGGGCCGCGCTGGCGGTCAGGCTGGACGACGAAGCGGACGCCGGCGTCCGCGAGGAGCTGGTCGCCGCGCTGGAACCGTCGCGGTCCCTCGAGGCGTTGCAGACCGAGACACCATGTTGAACCGTCGCTCGTTCGTCGCCCTCGCCGTCGCGGCCGCCGTTCTCGTGCCGCTGGGCTCAGCCCAGCGTGCCCGTGCCGCCGGCGATCTCTACTCGCGCATGCAGCAAGTCAACAGCGGCTTGCGCTCCTACCAGGCCGACGTCACCGTCGCGATCCAGCTCCACACGTTCCCGTTCATCAGCCCGACGCTTGCCGGCACGGCCTACTACAAGCGCCCGGACAAGACGGCGCTCGACTTCCAATCGGTGCCCTCGCTGGCGAGCCAGCTCAAGAAGGTCGTCGGGCAGATCGAGCCGCCGGCCGAGTGGCCCACGCTCTACGAGGTGACCCCGACCGGCGACGACGGGACGACCGCGACCTTTCGCCTCGTCCGCAAGAAGAACGGCCGCATCGATCACGTCGACGTCAGCGTCGACGACAAGACCGCGACCGTCAGCGCGATGACCTACTTCTACAAGGACGACGGCGGGACGATCGCGTTCAAGCAGACCTACGACGACATCAACGGCAACTACGTGATCGACGCCCAGACCGGCAAGGTCGACATCCCCCACTACAGCGCCGACGTCACCTCGAAATTCAGCAACTATAAAGTCAACGTTGATGTGCCGGAATCAGTCTTTAAAGACTGATTCCGGCGGTTTGAAGGCGCTCCGCCTGCTCCGCGCCCCCCACGCCTATGGCGTGGGGCCCCCGGCTGAGCGGGGTCGGCGCCAGAGCGATAGGGGAACATTCCCCGAGGGACCCCGCAACAACATGAGAAGCCTTAGCCACCAGTGATCGATCTCATCCGAGCCGTTGCAGAGCCTTTAGTCGACGCTTTTCGGCGGCCGATCACGTATCTGCGCGTCTCGGTGACCGATCGCTGCAATTTGCGGTGCGTGTACTGCATGCCTGAGGCGGGGCTGCCGTGGATCTCCAAGCCCGATATCCTCTCGTACG
Organism: Vulcanimicrobiaceae bacterium; assembly: GCA_050015755.1. Lineage (GTDB taxonomy): Bacteria > Vulcanimicrobiota > Vulcanimicrobiia > Vulcanimicrobiales > Vulcanimicrobiaceae > Vulcanimicrobium. The sequence continues at coordinate 3,420 of JBEKAU010000209.1, forward strand.
AGGAGATCGAGGAGCTGGTCCGGGCGGCGGCCCGCATCGGGGTGCGAGCGATTCGGCTGACGGGTGGGGAGCCGCTGATCCGGCGCGACGTCCACAAGCTGGTGGCGCGGATCGCGTCGATCCCGGGGATCGACGACATCGCGCTCTCGACCAACGGGTTGTTGCTCGCCGAACAGGCCCCCGCGTTGCGCGCCGCCGGGCTGCGGCGGGTCAACATCTCGCTCGACACGCTGCATGATGAGCGTTTCACGGCGATCGCGCGGCGGCCGGGTCTCGATCGGGTGCTGGCCGGCATCGACGCGGCGCTCGCGCACGACCTGGGGCCGGTGAAGATCAACTGCGTCGTCATGCGCGGCCAGAACGACGACGAGATCGAGGCTTTCGCCGCGCTGACGCGCGAGCGCGCCGTCCACGTGCGCTTCATCGAAGTGATGCCGGTGACTGAGAACGTCGCGCTGCAGCGCGACGCGTGGGTCTCCTCCGATGAGGTGCTCGCGCGCGTGCGCGCGCTCGGCGACATCCGTTCCGTCCCGAACCCGCACGGCAACGGGCCGGCGCGGACGTTCGCCTTCGACGGCGCGCCCGGCACGGTCGGCGTCATCTCGCCGCTCGCCCACGATTACTGCGAGACGTGCAACCGCGTGCGCCTCTCCGCCGACGGCCAACTCAAGCTCTGCCTGTTCGGCGATCACCTCATCGATTTGCGCACGCCGCTGCGCGCCGGCGGCGGCCAAGCCGAGATCGAACGGTTGCTGCGTGCCTCGATGCACGTCAAGCCCGAACGGCATCACCTGGCGCTGGGCGAGACCGCCTCCCAGATGCGCGCCTTCAGCGAAATCGGCGGCTAGCCGCCGCAACGGTAGTCCCAGCGCGCCTCACCGTTGGGCGGCTACTCGATCGACTTGCGGAAGAACGCCAACATGCGCCCGGCCTCGGGCATGATGCGGAACTCTTCGAAGCCCCAGGACTTGGCCTGGGCGATGCCGCGGTTGTCGCCGAGCTGGATCAGAAAGGTGAGCGTCTTGACGCTGCGCTTGCGCGCGATCGTCTGGACGTCGGTGATGAGTTGGGTCGCGACGCCGTGCGGTGCGTCGGGCCGCGTGCGCAGCGCCTCGACCATCGCGACGTCGTTGCCGTTCGCGGCCTCGGGATCGGCATAGCCCTTGGGAAAGCTGAAGACCAATTGCACGGTGCCGAGCAATCCGGAAGCGTCTTCCGCGACCAGGATCAGGCGGCGTCCGGCCTGCTGTTCGGCCAGCCATTTTTGCACCCGCGCGACCCCGGACTCGCTCGAACCCGGGTTGCTACTGACGACGCCGTCGCTCACGAGCCGGTCGGCGTCGCGCGCCAAGGCGTAGCGGATGAAGACCCGACTCACCGTCCCCATGTACGCAGCATCGCGCGCGTTCTCCCGTCGTTCCGTCGGTTGGGCGAGGTGGGACCACGCTCGCTCGGCTCGGAAAAGAACCCCATGCACTCCAAGCCTTTCGCCCTCCTGGCCGTCGGCGCGCTCGCCGCGTTGGTCGCGCTGGGCTGCTCCAAGGGCAGCGACCAGTCCTCGTCGTCGGGCAGTCCTGCCCCCGGCGCGACGACGGCGGCCGCCGGCAGTGCCGCCCCGGTCGCGCTCGGCGACGTGGCGGCCGGCAAGCAGATCTTCACCGCGAACTGCTCGACGTGCCACGGGGCGACCGGGCGCGAGGGCGGCATCGGACCCTCGCTGACCAACGAGAAGAGCCGCAAGAACTTCGATCAGACCGTCGCGTGGATTCACAACCCGACTCCGCCGATGCCCAAATTGTGGCCCTCGCCGCTGAACGACAAGAACGTCGCCGACGTCGCCGCCTACGTGCAGAGCCTGTGACCTGACCCCGTGGCGCGAGCGGTTTTCGCTTTCACACGGGATTTCCGGCTCGGCGATCACGCGGGGCTGGCGGCGGTCGCGCGCCATGGCGAGGTCGTGCCGGTCCATGTGATCGATCCGGTGTCGGCGGCACGGCTGC
>JBEKAU010000210.1:0-5403 GCA_050015755.1 Vulcanimicrobiaceae bacterium
ACCCCGACTATCGCGGCTTCCTGCGCAGCGGGTCCGATGGGACGTACGCGTTCTTCGCCGTCAAACCGGTCAGCTATTCGATCCCGACCGATGGTCCGGTCGGCGAGATGCTGCGCGCCACCAAACGCCTCTCGATGCGCCCAGCGCACCTGCATCTCAAGGTGTCCGCCGACGGTTACGCGCCGTTGACGACCTCGGCGTACACGGCCGGCGATCCGTACATCGATCGCGACGCGGTCTTCGGCGTCAAGCCGGAGCTGATCAGGACCTATCAGCCGTACGATTCCGCGCGCCATGGCACGATCGATCCGGTGCCGCAGTGGGTGCTCGACTTCGACGTGGTGCTGCCGCCCGCGTGAGCGACTGGCGCGCCCTGCGCTTCGCGCCGACGCGCGGTACGCGCCTGTGCGCGCTGGACGACATCCCGCCGACTGGCCTGGAGGTCGTCCTCGGCGAGGGCAAGGACGCGTTTCGGATCGCCGTCTTTCGCACTCCCGACGGTCTGCGCGCCTACCGCAACCGCTGTCCGCACTTCGGCATTCCGCTCAACGTGAGGCCGACGTTCACGCTCCATCGCGACGCCGTCCTCTGCGTCAGCCATTTCGCGCTGTTTCGCTTGAGCGACGGATACTGCGTCGAGGGTCCGTGCGAAGGAGCCAGTCTCGACGAGATTCCGATCGCGCTCACCGGGAGCGGCATCGTCTGCGCGGGGTGAGGGCTCAGGCGACCTGCGCCAGTTCCAGGCGGCGCAGAAGCGCGCTGAACGGCTCGGGTTTCGCCACCAGGTAGCCCTGCGCGAATTGGCAGCCGTGCTCGAGCAGCCACGCGGCCTGCGCTTCGGTCTCCACGCCCTCGGCCAGCGCTGCGAACTCGAAGCGGTCCGTGATGTGGAGCAGCATCTCGATGATCGTGCAGTCGCGCGCGTCGTCGGGGAGTCCGGACACGAAGGAGCGGTCGATCTTGATGACGTCGACGGTCAGGCGCTTGAGATAGGACAACGACGAGTACCCGGTGCCAAAGTCGTCGATCGCCACCGAAAGGCCCCAGCGCCGGAAGAGGTTGATCGTGTCCATCGAGCGCTCGACGTTGTGCATCGCCGCCGTCTCGGTCATTTCCACGCCGAGGTGTTCGGCCAGGCCCGGGTTCGCGCCCAGCACGTCGCTGACGTCGGCGATGAACGGGACGTCGTCGAGGAGCTGTGCGGCGACGTTGAAGTACACGCGAAAGCCCGATGGCAAGGTCCCGTCGCTGGTCAGATCGTCCGCGACGCGGTGCAGCACCCAATGCGACAACGGTCCGATCAAGAGGTTGCGCTCGGCGAACGCGATGAACTCACCGGGCAAGAGCACGCCCCGCTGCGGGTGGTTCCACCGGACGAGCGCTTCCGCGCCGACGACCCGGCGCGTCTTCAACTCGAACGTGGGTTGATAGAGGACGTCGAGCTCGCCATTGTCGATCGCGTTGCTGAGCTCGATCACGCGCAGCTGTGAGGCATCCAGCAGCGCTTCCATCGGCTCGGCGAAGATGATCGTCGGCGAGTTGCCGGGAACCTTGGCGACGTCGAGCGCGACGTTTGCTCGGCGCATGAGATCTTCCGCCGACGTACCGTCCTCGGGGTAGCGGGATGCGCCGATGGATGCCCCCACGTCCAGTGTCGTGACACCGTTGCGGTCGCCCATCTGGAACGGCGTGAGAAAGAGCCGGGCGTAGCGGTCGATGATGGACGTCGCGGCCTCGAGCGAAGGCACGTCGCGGACGAGGAGACCGAATTCGTCAGCGCCCATTCGGGCGACGAGGTCACGGCCCTCGACCGACACGAGAGCTTCGGCGACTTCGACCAGGACCTCGTCGCCGATCTCATGCCCCTCGCGCGCGTTCACGTGCCGGAACCCGTCGATATTGATGAATGCCAAGGCGAACGGGTGGCTGGTCTGGATCTCGTCGCGTACGGCCTTGCGGAACTGCAGGCGGTTCTCCAGTCCCGTCAAGGAGTCGTGGTCGATTTGGAATTGGATCCGCTCGAACTGCTCCCGTTGCGCGAACCGGGCCCCGAACGAGGACGCGACGACATCGATGTACGCGAGGTCGGCTTCGGTGTACGGCTCGTCGAGCGTCGTACGCGGCGAGGCGAAGGTGAGGAAGTACATGTCGTCCGCGGTGACGATCGGAGCGCCGATGCAGCTCCCCCAACTGAAGTCTTCGACGATCAGCGTGCGGCGGGCGACGGGCTTCAGATCGTCCCACGCGGCTGAACGTCCAGCTTCGTGCAGCAGCTTCGCCAGCGTGCGCCCGAATGGGAACGACACGCCCGGACGCAGGGCGTGGGCGAAGTCCGGCAAGACGGGGCCGAAGCCGGTCCAACAGGTCGTGTCGATGTGCAGCACGGCGCCGCTGAGGCGGGAGAGACAGCCGAACATCGGCCGCTCGGGACGTATGGCGCTGGCGGCTATCTCGAGCATGGCACTGAAGCGGTCGCCCTCAGACCGTCCGGTATACGACGCGATCTGCCAGAGCGCCCGAAAGCGCCCCGCGACCTTGCGCGCTTCGGCCTCGACACGGTGCAGCGTGTCCTCGACGTCGTTCAATCGCTCATGCGATCCCACCAGCGTGTGAATGGCCGTCACGAGCACGAACAACGATCCCGGCAGAAACAGCAGCTTCCCGGCGTAAAAGGCTGCGCTATAGCGACGGCCACCAAAGAGCAGGAGCCCCCACTCGACGCTGAAGCAAAAGAGTGAGAGCGCAAGGGCGCCCTCCGTCGCGCCGGGTTGCCGAATGCAAAATGCGAGCACGGCGGCCAGCGCCAAGAGGACGACGACCGCCGGTCCGACACCGTTCGCTATCATACCGGCGAGCGTCGATCCGCGGACCAGGAGCGACACGTGATCGGCGAGGAACAGCGCGACAGCGACGTTGCAGCAGACGACCAGGCCGGCAACGCCGGTCGCCCAGACCCAAAATCCTCGCGTGAGCGGCCGCCCGCTTTCGGCGCGTCGGAAGCCGAGGTAGACCAGCGCGGTCAATGCGGCGGTGAGATGCCAGAGGACAGCGATCCAGGACCCGAATTGTGTGGGGCCGGCGAAGACCGGGAGGCTGTTGGGAAGGACGGGGAGGACGATCACTGCGATGAGCAGCAGCGCACCATTGATCGCGAACCACAGCGCAAGAACGAGCGTGGGGCGCGGCCGGAGCGACCAGGGCAACGTGCGCATCAGGATCGTCGCCGTCACGGCGTCGGTGAAGATGACGAAGAAGTAGACGATCGGGCCAATGATCGCCATGCGCGGCAGCACGTTGTTCGGAAGCGTCGCTCCGATAACGGCGATCGCAGTGATGACCGCGATCATGAGCAGCCGTGCGTTTCCGCCGACCGCTCGCTGCATGCTCATACGACTCCACCCCGCCCGGTGGAATCGCCCCGGAGGAGTTCCCCCGCACGAAAATGCCGACCGTTGTTCTCTCCATGTACCCAAAATTGACTAGGATCGTCGGTTGAGCACGAGTGAAGTCGACGGCCCGTTCGGGGCATGGTCGGTTCTCCGCGAAGCCCCGTTTCGGGCCATTTGGACCGCCGACTTCATCGCCAACCTCGGCTTGTTCGCGCAAGCGGTCGGTGCGGGCTGGCTGATGACCTCGTTGACGTCGGACGCGCATGTCATCGCGCTCGTCCAGACCGCCTCCTCGTTGCCGCTGTTCGTGTTGGCAATCCCGGCCGGTATCCTGGCGGACCTGGTCGATCGGCGACGGCTCATTCGCGACGCGAACATCCTGCTCACGATCGTCGCCGCGGCGCTGGCGGCGCTGACGTTCGCCGGTCACGCGTCGGTATTCGCGCTGCTCGCCTTCACCTTCGTGCTGGGCACCATCGGCGCGTTCCAGGAGCCGGCGTGGGGCGCACTCATCCCCGAAGTGGTCTCGGCGCGCGACCTGCCCTCGGCGATTGCGCTCAACGGGATCAGCTTCAACCTCACCCGCGTGCTCGCGCCCCCACTCGCCGGTTTGCTGGTCGCGGTGACCGGACCGGCCGCTGCGTTCGCCATCAACGCAGCGTCCTTCGTGCCGACGATCGCCGTGATGCGGCCGCGTGCCCGCAGTGCGTGGCCGACGCTCACCGCGTTTCGCGCCGGCTTCGCGGAGACACGGACGGTGGCCCGGACCTCGGTTGCCGTTCGCCGGGTGCTCGCGCGCAACGCCTCGTTTTCCGTCTGCTCGAGCGTTCTGTTCGCGCTGATGCCGCTGCTGGTGCGTACGCACTTTCACGGTTCGGCTCTCGATCTCGGCCTGTTGCTCGGCTCGCTCGGCGCGGGCAGCGTCGCGATCGCGCAGTCCTTCGGCCGGATCCGTGCGCGGTTGGGAGTCACGGGGGCGGTCTTCGCCGGGACGCTGACGCTCGGCACGTGCGTGATCGTGGTTGGCACGACACCGTGGTTTCCGCTGGCCTGCATCGCGATGTTCGTGGCCGGGCTTGGCTGGCTCACGGTGCTCGCGACGCTCAACACCGCCATTCAATTCGCGGTCGAACCCCAGCATCGCGCGAGCGGCTTCGCGCTCTACCTGGTCACCTCATACGGCATCAACGCGATCGGTGCAGCCGCATGGGGCGCCGTCGCGGCCGCCGCCGGTATCGGCACCGCGTTCGTCGCCGCCGGCGCGCTGTTCATCCTCCTCGCGACGGCGACCCGGCGCATCCCGCTCCCCTGGAACGCCTGACGGCGTACGGTTCAGCTCGCCTTGAGTGCTGCGCGAAGCTCGTCGCGAACGACATCCCGAAGAATATCGGGGAGCGGGCGGTGATCTTCGTTTGCGTACGCGGCGAGGGCGTCGTTCATCGCTGTCTGATAGCCGCGACCTTCGCGTTCAGCGTTACTACGAAACCAATCGAGGACAGGGGTGTCTACCCACATCGTGATGCGTGTCTTCCCAGCGTGAGGAAGAACAGCTCCTCGTCGACCCTCGCTGAAGTCGTATGCGACCGGTTTGCGGCTGCGCGCCTTCGCGGCAGGTTTAGCTGGTTTCGCCATGATAGTTGCGTCGCAGGGCGACGTGCATACAATATATGCATGTCTCCGCGCGCCGTCAAGGTGTCGGACGTATCTTTTGCGGACTCAGGAACGTAGAGGCAGTATGCAGCTGAGCGAGGACCTGGCGTCGGCCGGGCTCTTTGATGACCGGTATCGGGCGTTTCTCGCGACCGTGACCGAGTTGCGGCCGCGGCTGCATCGGTATTGCGCGCGCATGACGGGTTCCGTGCTGGACGGCGAGGACGTCGTGCAGGATGCGCTCTTCGAGGCGTACCGCAAGCTCGACCAGTACGACGAGACCCGTCCGCTGGCGCCGTGGCTGTTCCGGATCGCGCATAATCGGTGCGTCGACGTGCTGCGGAAGCGTGGCGTGCGTGAGGAG
>JBEKAU010000211.1:0-5378 GCA_050015755.1 Vulcanimicrobiaceae bacterium
CTCGCGCGTATCGACACGGGTGAGGCGGAGATTCGTGTGCGCCACGGTGGCAGCGGGCCGCCGCTCTTGCTCTTGCACGGCCACCCGCAGACGCACGTCATGTGGCATCGCATCGCGCCCGACCTGGCGCGCGAGTTTACCGTCGTCGCGATGGACTTGCGCGGCTACGGCGAGAGCTCGAAGCCGCCGACGACGCCCGACCATGAACCGTACTCGAAGCGCGCGATGGCGCGCGACGCGCGGGCGGTCATGGGGCAGCTCGGCTTCACGCGCTTCGCGGTCGCCGGTCACGATCGCGGCGGCCGCGTCGCCTACCGGCTCGCGCTCGACCATCCTGCGAGCGTCGAGCGCATCGCGGTGCTCGACATCCTGCCGACCTACGAGCACTTCGCGCGCGCCGACATGCGCTTCGGTCTGGGCTACTGGCACTGGTTCTTTCTCGCGCAACCCGCGCCGCTGCCGGAGGACCTGATCGGCGCCGACCCCGAGCGGTTCTTCCTCGGCCGACCGAACCGCGCCAACGTCTACGCACCCGAAGCGCTCGAAGACTACCTGCGCTGCTATCGCAACCCGGCGACGATCCACGCCACCTGCGAAGACTATCGCGCCGGCGCGACCTACGACTACGCGCTCGACGAAGCCGACAAGCGCGCCGGCCGGCGCATCGCTGCGCCGCTGCTCGCGCTGTGGGCGGGGCGCGGTCAGGTCGCCGCATGGTACGACGTGCTCGCGGTGTGGCGCGCGTGGGCCGACGACGTCCGCGGTGGACCGATCGATGCCGGTCACTTCCTGGCCGAAGAAGCGCCCGCCGCGACGCTGGCGGCGCTGCGGGATTTCTTCACGGCGTGAGCAATGAGCCACGCATGCGCACAGCTCTTGTCACGTCCGCCCTCGTCCTGGCGCTGACCGCGCCGGCCTTCGCCGACGCGACCGCCGACGCGACGAAGGCATTGATGGGCTTCGCGCATCTCTCCTCGTACCACATGTCGATGAGCACGCCGAACGGTCAGATGGAAATCGACGTCGTCAACCCGAACAAGATGCACTTCACCGCCGGCTCGATGCAGATGATCCGCATCGACGACAACTCGTGGGTCTACGTCAACGGCCACTGGATGGCGGTCCCCGCGATGGCGGCCGGGCAGATGTCGCAACTGACCGGCGGCGTGAGCGCCGCGCGCACGCTCTCCGATCACGCCCAACACGTGACGGTCACGGATCTCGGGACGAAGAGCATCGAAGGCGAGATGCTGCACGCCTATGGCGTCAAAGATCCCGACACCACGACGAACTCGACGATCTACGTCGGCGGCGACGGGTACGTGCACCAGATGGACGTCCTCGACGCGCGTGGACACACCTCGACGATCCACATCTCGCAGTTCAACCAGAAGATCGCGATCGACCCGCCGTCATAACGGCGCGGAGCGCACCCTTTCGCCGCGGCGGCGGGTTGTGCGCGGCGTGCGCGTCTACGACAACATCGCCGATACGTTCGGCAACACGCCGCTGGTACGAATCCCGCGGATCAACGCCGGCCTGGGCGCCGAAGTCCTCGTCAAGCTCGAGTCGTTCAATCCCGCCGGGTCGGTAAAAGACCGCATCGGCGTCGCGATGATCGAAGCGGCCGAGCGCGACGGTAAGTTGCGGCCGGGTGCGGTCATCGTCGAGCCGACCAGCGGCAATACCGGGATCGCGCTCGCGTTCGTCTGTGCGGCGAAGGGCTACGGCTGTATCCTCACGATGCCCGACACGATGACGATCGAGCGCCGCAACCTGCTCAAGGCGTACGGCGCGCAACTCGTGCTCACCCCGGGTACCGACGGCATGCGCGGCGCGATCGCCAAGGCCAACGAGATCGTGGCCTCCGATCCCGGCAAGTACTTCATGCCGGGTCAGTTCGACAATCCGGCGAATCCCGACATCCATTATCGCACGACCGGCGAGGAGATCTGGCGCGATACCGACGGGCGCGTCGATCTGTTCGTCGCCGGCGTCGGCACCGGCGGCACGATCACCGGTGCCGGCCGGCTGCTCAAAGAGCGCAAACCATCGGTGACCTGCGTGACGGTCGAGCCCGACACGTCGTGCGTGCTCTCCGGAGGGGCGCCCGGACCACACAAATTGCAAGGATTTGCACCCGGATTCGCGCCCTCGATCCTCGATACGCACATCTACTCCGAGGTGATCCAGGTCTCGTACGATCAGGCGGTCGCGATCTCGCGCCGACTCGCGCGCGAGGAAGGCATCCTGGTCGGAATTTCATCCGGCGCTAATGTGTTCGCGGCGTTGCAGCTCGCAGCACGACCGGCAAACGCGGGCAAATTGATCGTCACGATCGGGTGTGATACGGGCGAGCGCTATCTGTCCAATCCACTGTTTGCCGACCAGGAAGCCAACGTCTACGAGCCGGCCTTCATCTGACCCTCATCGTCCTCCAAGTCGGTTGTAAACCGGTGGGAACATACTGTGCATGAACTCCCCGTCTGGGGAGCGTTCGAGGACAAGCACTCATGTTGACCATCACTCGAGCCACCCGCATCCTCGTCGCAGCCGCGGCGATGGGTGGCTTGCTGGCTCCGGCCGTCGCGGGAGCGCAGGACGTTCCGTCCTACGCCGCCGATGCACAGCAGGGGCCGCAGGACGGGCCGCAGGACGGAACGATTACCGGAACCATCGCGGCGGTCGACGGCCCGTTCGACATCCAAGTTGCCGACAGCAACGGCTACGGCGACAACGTTCAGCTCCACCAGGGGACCATCATCAATCCGACCGGGCTCACGCTCGCGGCGGGCATGAACGTGACGATCCAAGGCTACGCGGACGGCGACGTCTTCCAAGCCAATGAGATCGATACGCCGTATCAGGAATACGCCGGCCCGTTGCCGACGCCGGTCTACTACGGACCTGGCTATTGGTACCCGGGCTTCGCCTACGGCTACGGCCCCTCGTTCAGCCTCTCGTTCGGTTTCGGCAGCGGCTGGGTCCGCGGTGGATTCAACCACCCGTCCGGCTGGGCGTGGAACGGTCGTCCGTGGGCCGGGAACGCCTGGGCGTCACACCCCTACGCATACCGCGGCGGCGCGGTCGGCGGTCGGCCGGAAGCCTTCAGCCGCTACAACAACGGCGGGTTCGCGGGCAACGGCTATCGCGGTGAGACGCGCGCCACCGCGACGTACAACAACGGCTACCGCGGCGAGAACACCGGTGCGTACCGCGGGACGACGCCGGGCTACGCGAACCGTAGCTTCGGCGGCTACCAAGGCGCTGCTCGCAGCACCTACTCGGCACCGGCCCGCAGCTTCGGCGGCTACCAGGGCGCTGCTCGCAGCACCTACTCGGCGCCGGCCCGCAGCTTCGGCGGCTACCAGGGCGCTGCTCGCAGCTACTCGGCTCCGGCTCGTAGCTACTCGGCTCCGGCTCGCAGCTACTCGGCTCCGGCCCGCAGCTCCGGCGGCGGCGACCGTCGCCACTAACGTCCCGTTTGGCCATTGTTGGGAGTGCCCGGTTCAAGGGAAACTGAGGGCATGGGCACTCCGGACGATCGTCAGCCCCCGGCCGTACTCTGCGCAGAGTGCGGCCGCTCGGTCGTGATGACCGAAACCATCCCCGCGCTCGACGGCTCCGGCCGTCGGTGCGCCGACTACGACGCCTGCGACGAGCGCAAAGAAGCGCGCTCGGGCTTCAGCCCCGCGGCGGCGTAACCGCTCCTCGCTGAGCAGGGGCCGCGCGACGGTCAGCCGTACGCCGCGTCCCCGTCATGTTCTGGGAACTGGCCGGGGTCCCGGCCGTCGTCACCCGACGCGGAACGCGCGTCGAATCGGTCCACGCCGTAGCCGCCTGCGTCGCTGACGCAGACGGCGTCGTCGCGCTCAAGGTCGGCACGATCGAGACGCCGGTCTTTTTGCGCTCGTCGGCCAAACCGTTCATCGCGGCGGCGGCCGTGCGCGCCGGCGTGCTCGACGCGTTCGGCTTCGGCGAACGGGAGCTCGCGCTGATGTGCGCCTCGCACAACGGCGAACCCGAGCACGTCGCCCTGGCCGCCAGCATGCTCGAGCGCATCGGAGCGCGCGTCGACGACTTGCGCTGCGGCGCGCACCCGCCCTCGTACGAATTTGCGGCGGCAGCACTGGCTGCGCGCGGTGAAGCGCCGACGCAACTGCACAACAACTGCAGCGGCAAACACGCCGGGATCTTGGCGCTCGCGAAGGTGCTCGGTGCGCCGTTCGAGGGGTATCTCGAGCCGACGCATCCGGCGCAGCGCGTGATCCTTGCGCTGTGCGAACGCGTCAGCGACGATGTCTTCGACGGCGACAAGCTCGCCGTCGACGGTTGCGGGATCCCCGTCTACGCCACGACGCTGCACCGCGCGGCGACCTCGTTCGCGCGCATGGCGACGCTGCAGGGCGTCGAGGATGACGACGCCAGTGCACTCGCGCAGGTGACCGCCGCGATGACGGCCGAGCCGTGGTACGTCGCCGGCACCGGCCGCTTCGACACCGACCTGATGGCCGCGACCCGCGGCCGGATCGTCGCCAAGGCCGGCGCCGAGGCGGTCCACTGCGACGCGCTGCTCGACGCCGGGCTCGGGGTCGCGCTCAAAGTACTCGACGGCGGCCGCCGCGCGGCGGCACCGGCGACGCTCGCGGTCCTGGAGTCCTTGCGCGTGCTCGAGCCGGCGGCCCGCGCGGCGCTCGCCGGCCACGCGCGGGTCGCCATCAAGAACGTCGCGGGCAGGGTCGTCGGCGAGGTCGCCTCGCTGGACGGCTGGGCGCCGGCAACGGATTCTTCGGGAGTCTGAGTCGCCGACGGCAACCTTGCCGTTCTCAGATTAGTCCCAGAGGCCGATGGTCGATTTCTTCCTCAGGCGCCCGATTTTCGCGGCCGTCTGTTCGTTGGTTATCCTGCTGCTGGGCGTGGTCGCGATTCCGATCCTGCCGATCGCGCAGTACCCCAACATCGCCCCGCCGACGGTGACGGTCACGGCGACCTACACCGGTGCCAGCGCCGAGGCGGTCGAGGCTTCGGTTACCACACCGCTCGAGCAGGCGATCAACTCGGTCCAAGGGCTGCGCTACATGCAGTCGCAGTCCGGCAGTGACGGCACCTCGACCATCACCTGCACGTTCAACCTCGACCGCAGCCTGGACCAGGCTGCCAACGACGTGCAGAGCGCGGTCAACCTCGCGCAAGGCGATCTGCCGGCGCAGGTCAACCAAGTCGGCGTCGTCGTCTCGAAGAATTCCGGCACGTTCGTGATGGCGCTCGGCGTCACGTCGGACGATCCGCGCTGGGATCCGATCTACATGACCAACTACCTCGAGACGAACGTCACCAACGATCTCCAGCGGATCACCGGCGTCTCGAACGTCTTGGTC
>JBEKAU010000212.1:0-5370 GCA_050015755.1 Vulcanimicrobiaceae bacterium
GATGCTTCCCTGCACCAATGTTTTCCTCGGCCGCTCTAGTCGATCAAAGTTCCGATGTTGAGTTGGTCGGACGGCGCCAGATCGATGGGGACCGACGGCGCGGCACCGGGGTCGTTCCCCGTTGCGGTGATCGTGTTGCCGCTGTCACTCGTGTACGAGTTGAGGACAGAGATCGTATACGCGCCACCCGCCAGTGCATGCAGCGTGAAAGAGCCGTCGGACGCCGTCACCGTCGTGTTGTCGACGTTACCGCTGGCATCGGTGGCCAGCACCGTCGCGCCCACGACCGGACCGCCGGCCTGGTTCGCGACCACGCCGCCAACACTCGAAGGCTGCGTCGCCGCCGCGAGGTTCGCCGTCACGTAGGCGACGCCGTTCTTGATCGAGACGGACTCCAGCACGTTGAAGTCGACGGCAACGTCAGTCGTACCGCCGGAGGTCGCGTTGATGCTCACCGATGCGGTAAGCGCATAGAGCGAAGGGGGACCGTTGCCGACTACCTCTTCGGTACTGCGCGAGGACGAAGAGCCGCCGCGGGCGCTGCGCCGCGAGCTCGACCAGCCCCAGCGACCCTTGCCAGTCCGGAAGACGATTGGATAGGAGTTGCCCTGGCTGTCTACCACGTTCGACTGCGACGGATCTACGAGCAGCTCGAGCGAGCTATAGGACCCGGGCGGCAGTTGGCCTTGGATCGCGTCGGCGACCTGCTGCAGCTGCAGCAGGTTGACGATCTGCGCGCTCGCATACGAGACCAGGGGGTACGCCGTTTCCCCGGTGACGACGTTCACTCCGTCGATTGCGACATTGACCTGCGCATTCGGTCCGAGCGCCATCGGTGCGTCGTACAGGTCAACAACGACGATCCCAGGCGGCCCGTTGCCGACCACCTCTTCCGTGTGCCGGGTCGTCGACTGCGACTGAGCGAGCGTCGGCGAGACGCCGGACGTGCCCGAGGGCGCACTACAAGCCGACCCTCCTATAAGGGCGGCGAGTGCGACGGCAGAGAGAACGCGGTTCATAAGGGCCCCGATCGGAGACGGCGCCGACGGTCATTCCGTCGACGAGAGCCTCTCCCCGATTCCGGGGAGTGCTCGCCGCTCAACTCCCCGAGAGGACCGAGCGGACGTTACCGTGGGATTGACGCCCTCACCCGCTTAGGAGACCCGGCGGGCGTCTTCCGGGCTGTGTAAGGAAACTATGCGAGTTAGGTCACATTCTGGTCAACGGCTTGCTCGTAAAGACTACGTAAATCCGAGCGCCTGGTAGCTTACCCCGCCTGACCCATCAGAGTCAGAGCACCCATCCAAAAGCCGAGTCCCACGCAGACCACTGCGACGGACACGGCAACGACGTTGCCAAGCAGAGAATTGACGCGACCGCCCAGGATTTTCCTGTCGTTAGACAAGACGAGCAAGAACCCCAGCACGATCGGGAGGACGAAGGCATTGAACGCCTCGACCCAGACCGTGATCCGGACCAGCGGCAGGTGCGGGATCAGCACGATCCCGGCCGCGACCGCGACCATGCCGGCATAGAGCCCGTAGAAGCGCTTGGCGTCGGTGCACTGGGCGTTGAGCGAGCAGCGCCAGGCGAACGCCTCTCCGAAGGCCCAGGCAGTCGCGAGCGAGACGACCAGCGCCCCGAGCATGGCCGCGCCGAGCAGGCCGGCGCCGAAAGCGATGCCGGCCAGCCGCGAGCCGGTCAGCGGGACCAGCGCCAGTGCCGCCTGGGCGGCGTCGGTGACGCTGATGTGGTGGACGTAGAGCGTCGCCCCGCAGGTGACGATGACGGCGACCATGATCAGCTGGGTCGCGACCGAGCCGATCGCAGTGTCGGTCCGCGCCAGGTTGAGGTCGCGCTCGCGCAGCCCCTTATCGACCGTCGCCGACTGCTGGTAGAAGATCATCCACGGCATGATGACCGCGCCGATGTTGCCGGCCACCAGCAACAGATAGTCGCGGTTGCCCAACGGCTGGCTGCCGAAGATCCCCTCGCGGATCAGCGTCCCCAGCTGCGGGTGGGCGGCGAACGCCGCCGGGATGAAGAGCAGCTCGAGCAGACACAAGCCCAGCGCGAAGATCTCGGCGCGCCGATAGCGCCCGCTGAGCGCGACCGCGATCAGCACGGCCGCCGCGGCGATCACCATCGGGGCCACCGGAACACCGAACACCAATGCCGCGCCCGCCACACCGATGAATTCGGTGACCAGCGCGGCCAGGTTGGTGAGCAGCATCGTCCCGAGCGACAGCCACGTCCAGCCGAGGCCGTAGTTCTCACGAATCAGCTGGGCGTGCCCCTTGCCGGTCATCGTCCCCAGCCGCACGGTCATCTCCTGGACGACGAACAGCGGCACGATCAGCACCAATTGGAGCAGCACCAGCTTCATCCCGAACTGGGCGCCCGAGGTGGCGGCGGTGGTGATGCTGCCGGCCTCGGTGTCGGCAAAGGCGACGATGAGGCCGGGGCCGGCGACGGCCAAGTACCGCCATAAGCGATTCCGCGTCCGCGGGAGGGGGATCGTCTGAGGTTCGGCGTGGACGGCGGCCATCTCGCTCCCGGGCGGTCGTAATGAGGAGGACCTAACGATTGTCGTAGGCGGGCCAAAGTTCCCGCTACGCCTTCCGTCGGACTCGCTACCGGCTCGCGCCACTAACCGAAGGCTAAGATTCGCGCGAGGCCGTCGGGAACGCGGCCCCGAAGGTCCTTCTCCCGATGGGGGTCCCGCGTAAGCCGACCGACCCGCCGACGCCCGAGGCGTCGGCGTTTCTCGAGACGGCGATGGACCAGTACGGCAAAGCGACGTACAATTTCGCGTACCGGTTGACCGGAAACGACGCCGACGCACGCGACCTCACGCAAGAGGCGTTCATCCGCGTGTACCGCGCTTGGCGCTCGTTTCAACCGGGCACCAGCTTCCTCTCCTGGATCTACCGGATCGTCACGAATCTGTACCGAGATGAACTTCGGAGGAGAAAGGGACGTTTCCAAGAGGAGATCCCCGAGGACAACGCCCCGCAGGAGTACGGTGGGAACCGGCCGTTGGCCGTCGACCCCATCGAGGACTACATGGCGGGACAATTGGGAGAGGCGATCGCCAAATCGCTCTCGCAGCTCTCCCCGGAACAGCGCCAAGTCGTCATCCTCGCCGATATCGAAGAGTACAGCTACCAAGAAATCGCCGACATCATGGGGTGTTCGATCGGAACCGTTCGATCGAGACTCCATCGAGCGCGAGCCCTTCTCCGTCGGTTGGTGACCCGAGCGCAACAGGAACCACGATGATCAGCCACTACGACCGCGACACCCTTATCGACTACCAGCACGGCGCGCTCGCCCCCGACGCGGACGCCAGCGTCTTCGCACACCTCGAGCTCTGCCTGGACTGCCGGGCCCTGCACGACGAGGAAGCGGCACTCGGCGAACGCCTGCGTGCCCTGGCGACCGCCGATGAGCGTGAGTTCCCCTCGCTGGTCAAGGCGCGGGTCTGGGAAGCGGTCCGGAATGAGCGGCCCTCGCTGATCGCACGGCTGCACGTACGCTGGGGTCCCGCGATGGCGGTTCCGCTGGCGGCGGCGTTCTTCTTGGGCATCTACTTCGGCACGCCGGTCTTCCGCGGCGTGACGCCCGGTGTCGCGGCGAGCTTCTACCTCGACGAGCACAGCGCCGAGACGCAGGAAAACCCGCTCGGCCCCGGCGCCGCACCTGCCATCTACGAGACGACCGCCGACCACGCGGCCTCGTCCGCCGCTTCGTACATCGATACCGCCGACGCCGCGACTCTCGACGACGCCGTCGGTGCGGACCACTAGGCTCCTCGCCCTCCTCGGTGCGCTCGTCCTGAGCGCGCCGGCCTGGGCCCGGCTGCCCGCGCACGCCGCGCCGTCGGACGAGGACGCGCGCCCGCTGATCGTCGCCGCCGTCGTGGCGCCGCGTCACGTCTCGTTCGTCGGCCAGATGTCGTGGATCGGCAGCGGGACGCACCAGGCCTTCGCGTACGTCGCGAAGATCGAGCACCGCGCCCCCGACGAGACCCGCCGTACCTATCTGGCGCCGCGCGGCGTCTACGGCGAGTACGTCGTCAGCCGCGGAGACAAGTCATACGACGTCCAGTCGACCACCAAACGGGTCGTCGTCAGCGAGAATAAAGCGATGGTCGACCCGGTCGCCGTCGTCGACGACATCGCGCTGCTCGACGGCAACTACCGTGCAGTGCGCAGTGCGAGCGACGACGTCGCCGACCGCAGCACCGACGTCGTCGACCTGGTCAGCCGCTACACCGGCGAGCGCGCGATGCGCCTGTGGATCGACCACGACACCCACATCGTGCTGGCGAAGGAAGCGTATCACAGCGACGGGTCGCTGGCGTGGCGCACGCGCTTCGACGAGATCCGCTACACCGACGCGATCCCCGAGGCGATCTTCTCGACCAACGTGCCGAGCGGCTACGAGACGATCCAAGGCCGCTCGTACGCCCGTCAAGGCGCGCTTCCGAGCGCCATTACCGAAGCCGGCTTTACGCCGATCACGCCAAAATTTCTGCCCGATGGATTCATCCTCGCCGGCGCCGACGTCTCGCGCACGCCCGAGGGAGTCAAGAACCTGCACCTGCTCTACAGCGACGGGATCCGCGACCTCTCGCTGTTCGAGAACGCCAGCGATCGCGCGATCGACTTCGGCGACATGCAAGTCCGCGCGACCTCGTTCGAACACCGCACCGCGCAATACGCACACGAAGGCTCCGACACGCTGCTCGCGTGGCGCGAGCGCCAGCTGACCTTCATGCTGGTCGGCGACCTCGACCTGACCGAACTCGTCCCAATCGCCGAATCCGTCCCATAGTGGATTCGCCGTAGGCGAATCCGTCGCGTTCGGGCGTCGCCCGATCCGCCGCGGCTAGTCACCAATGGAGGCCGGAGTGAACGGGGGGCGTGGGAACCACGCTCTCGTCCGTCGCCGCGCTGGCCGCGCGGATCGCCGGCGCTCGTCACGTCGCACTCGGCGGCTACCTTCTTCCTCCCGGTGACGTGCAGCGTGCACTCGTCACCGCAGCGCACGAGGGCGCGCGGGTCGACGTCGTCTTGCCGCGTGCGCCGTGGCCCGATCCGCGCGGCGCTCTCGCGCGCCTGAACGCGGCGACCGCGCGCGACCTACGCGCCGCCGGTGTTCATGTGCGGCTCGTCCGCGACGACGACCACACGACGTTTCACTTGAAGGCGGCGGTGTGCGACGACGTTGCCTATCTCGACGATCGCAACTGGACCGGAACGGGGCGCGGCTTGATCGTCGCCGACGACGATCCGGGAGCGGTGAAGCTCGTGCGTGACACGCTGCGTGGGCGCGGTGGCGGTGTGGCCGACGGGATCGCGACCC
>JBEKAU010000213.1:0-5353 GCA_050015755.1 Vulcanimicrobiaceae bacterium
CGGCCAGCGATGCACGAGCTGGCCGTGCGCCGCGCACTCAGCATGGCGATCGACGTGCACGTGTTGATTCAGAAGCTCAGCTACGACACCGGGACGGCGACCGGCGCACTCGGCGCACCGACCTCGCTCGGCTACGCGCAACTGCCCCCCTATCCGTACGACCCGGCCGGCGCGCGCGCGCTGCTCGATCGCGCCGGCTGGCACCTCGGCCCCGACGGCGTGCGGGTGAAGAACGGCGCGCCGCTCGACCTGTTGTTCGTCGTCCCGGCCGCCAGCGACGAGCAGGCCTTCGCCGTACAAATCCAGGCGATGCTCGCGCAGATCGGCGCGCGGGTGACGATCAAGACCTTCCCCTATAAGGGCATCTTCGCGTGGGACGGCCCGATCGTGCGCGGCCGGTTCGACCTCTCGTTCTACGGCAACACGCTCAACTACGATCCCGACAGCACCAGTTTGCTCGGCTGCGACCAGTTCGTCCCCAAGGGCGAGAACGAATCGCGCTTCTGCGATCCGCAGGTCGACACGCTCGAGCGCGCCGGTCTCGCGACCGATGATCCGGTCAAACGCGCCGCGATCTACCGTGAGATCGGCCGCCGCGTCCACGACGCGGTCCCGTATCTGCCGATCTATCTGCGCCCGCGCATCATCATCGCCACCACCGACCTGCACGGCTACGCGCCCGCGCCGATCGCCGGCCCGTGGTGGAACGCCTGGCAGTGGTCGATCTGACGGGCAGGCAGGCGACCGAACGGGATGACAAAGAATAGCCTCTCCCTGATGCGCGCCGTGAATCATCGCGTCGTCGCCGCCCTGATGCTCCCGCTCGTGCTGCTCACGAGCGGCCTCGCAGGCGCACACGACGCGCCGGCACCGGCCACCGCGACCGCGGACCGGGTCTTCGCGCTGGCGGGAACGTGGTCGTGCCGAACCGCGGTGGGCTCGCAGACCACGGCGGTTGGGACGCGCAGCGGCGATGCCGTCGACGTCACGATCTCGGTACAACCGGCGAGCGGCGACCAGTACGTGGTGCAAGACCACTTTGCGTACGAGCGCGCGCAGCAGATCTGGCACGTCGACACCGCGACCGGATTACCGTTCGAAGGCAGCGGCGTTGGCGCCGCCTGGACTGGTTCCGTGTGGCGCGTGCTCTTGCACGGCCCGAACGGGCCGACGCTGATGACCTACGAGACCCTCGCGAACGGCGACCAGCGACGAAGCTTCGCGCGCCCGACGCAGGCCGGCAGCGATCACTGGACCGCCTACAGCACCTCGCTGTGCCGTCCCGGCAAGGTTCCGCCGCCGGCCGACGTCTGTATCGTGGCCGACGCGCCCGCGGCGACGCTGGCGGCGGTTCCACCACGCTTGCAGGACGTCCCCAACCGCACCACCGGTGTCGTCAACGTGCGGGTGTACCTCAACACGGATTCGCAGATCACCAATGCGACGATCTACTCCAGTACGTCGGCGCTGCTCAATAGGGCCGCTCTCGCGTCGGCGCGAGCGTCGACGTTCCAAACCGCGATCGTCCACTGTCACCCGATCGCGGCTGACTACCTCTTCACCGTCACCTTCCGCTGAACGCCTCGCCGCCGGCGCCGAGGTAGCGTCGGGTCCATCCCAAGCCCGCGCCGGTCTCGCCGCGTGGGCGGTATTCGCAGCCGACCCAGCCCGCGTAGCCGATGGCGTCGAGCACCTCGAGCAGATAGTCGTAGCGGACCTCGCCGCTGTCGGGCTCGTTGCGGTGGGGGTTGCCGGCGATCTGCACGTGCGCGTAGCGTCCGGCCAGCGCGCGGATGCGGCGCTCGAGATCGCCTTCGCTGACCTGCGTGTGGTAGAGGTCCAGTTGCAGCGCCAGGTTCGGCTCGCCGACGCGATCGATGATCGCCAGCGCCTGGGTGGTGGTGCGCAAGAAATAGCCGGGGTTGTCGATCGCGTTGAGCGGCTCGATCAGCACCGTCATGCCCTCGGCCGCAGCGCTGCGCGCGGCGTGCCGGAGATTCGCCACGTACGTCTCCAGGAACGCGGTACGGTCGGCGCCCGGCGGGACGTTTCCCGCCATCGCGTGGACGCGCTGCGTCCCGCAGACGTGCGCGTACGCGAGCGCCGTACGCAGGGCGGCAGCGAAGTCGGCCTCGCGGCCGGGCAGCGCGGCCAGACCGCGCTCGCCGGCCGCCCAGTCGCCCGGCGGCAGATTGAGGAGCACCAGCGCCAGGTCGTGCGCGTCGAGCTGCGCGCGCACGCTCGTCGCCGGCAGCTCATACGGAAAGAGCATTTCGACGGCGCGAAAACCGGCCGCCGCCGCAGCCGCGAACCGTTCGATCAGCGGCAGTTCGGTGAACAGCCACGAGAGGTTCGCGGCCAGTCGCGGCACGCTACGCGGTACGCGGCTCGACGAACAGCGTCTGCGTCGCGACGCCCAGGTAGCCGTCGTCGTCGGCCAGGCGAGCCGTGGTGAACGCACCACCGTCATCGCTCAGCTCGGTCGCCGCGTCCATGAAGATCCACTCGCCGCGCGGCTCGCGCGCGAGCGCGATCGAGAGCGACGGCGGCACGAACAGCCACTCCTTGAACGGCAGCTCGCCGCTGATCCCGTTGGCGGAGTCGACGATCAGCAGCAGCCGTTCGAGCGGCGTGGGTGGCACGTCGGGGAAGAGCGGCGCGAGCACGCGCGTCCACACTTGCGCCGGCCCGAGTGCGTTGAAGCCGCCCTCGGCGAAGCGCCACTCGATCGACTTCGCGTAACCCCAACCCGAGAGCCCGAACGCCGCGCCGGGCGTCGGCGCGCTGGGTCGCCGCGGCGGTACGGGCGCCGGCGTCACGCCGGGCGGGACGTGCAGTCCCGGTGTGCGCGCGATGCGCCACACGCTGGTGCGCACGACGTCACGACCGTTCGCCGAGAGGGTTGCTTCCAGCAACTCGATCCGCTTGCCGGGACGAACGACGGTCGTGCGGACCTCGATCTCGCCTTGCGGAATCGCGCCGAGAAACTCGGAGGCGACGCGCGCAACACGCACGTCCTCACGCGGATAGGCCTCGTTCAGCGCGCGCACGAGCAGCGTCGTCGGCGGGCTGCCGTGTTGCAAGCCGTGGCCCCATGGGCTCGAGGTCGCATCGCCGGCATGATAGCGGCCCTCGCCCAGCCGCTCGAAGTACGCGTTCGCCATGACCGAGGAGTGGACCGCGAGCAGCAGCGCTTCCTTCGAAATCATCTGGGCGATGACGGGTTCGAACCGCCGACCCTCCCCGTGTAAAGGGGACGCTCTACCGCTGAGCTAATCGCCCGCCGTCAGCGCGGCTTCGCCGCAGCGGGAGCGCGCTCCCCGGATGGGGCAAGAAGAGCGGGATGCAGCAGCGCCGGCTGGCCCTCGACGACACGCGACCGATCTGGCGCACGATGCTCGTGTTCCTGTGGCCGCTGATGGCGAGCAACCTGTTGCAGTCGGCGTCGGCGACCTTCAACAGCATCTTCCTCGGGCAACTGATCGGCGTCCGGGCGCTGGCCGCCGCCTCGGGCTTCTTCCCGATCGTGTTCTTCATGATCTCGTTCTTCATCGGGATCGCGAGCGCCAGTTCGGTGTTGATCGGGCAAGCCTTCGGCGCGCACGACGAAGATCGCATCGAAGCGGTCGCCGGGACGACGCTGACGCTTGCGCTCGGCCTCGGTGCCCTCGTCGGCGTCCTGGGCTTCTTCTTCGTCGGGCCGCTGCTGCACCTGATCGGGATGCCGGCCGACGTCTTCGCCCTCTCCGAGCGCTACGCGAAGGTCACGTTCCTCTCGTTGCCGCTGCTGTTCGTCTACCTCGGCTACACGACGTTCGTGCGCGGTACCGGCGACACACGCACGCCGTTCGTCGCGCTGATCACCAGCACCGCGGTCAACCTGATCGTCACGCCGGCACTGATCCTGGGCTGGTTCGGGTTACCGCACTTCGGGATCGTCGCGGCGGCACTGGCGAACGTCGTCGCCAGCGCGGTCGCGCTCGGTTACACACTGATCGCGCTGGCGGCCGAGAAGAACCCGCTCGCGCTCGACGCCGGCTTGATCCGCCACATGCGCCTGGAGCCCAAGCTGCTGGCGCTGCTGATCCGCATCGGGATCCCGACCGGGATCCAGTTCGTCATGATCTCGCTGGCCGAGATCGCCGTCATCGCGCTGGTCAATCGCTTCGGTTCCGACGCGACGGCGGCGTACGGCGCGGTCAATCAGATCGTCTCGTACGTGCAGTTCCCGGCGATCTCGATCGGCATCGCAGCCTCGATCTTCGGTGCGCAGGCGATCGGCGCGAAGCGCTTCGAGCGGCTCGGCCACATCGCCAAGGCCGGCGTCGGCCTGAACTGGGCGATCGGCGCGGTTCTAGTCGTCATCGTGTACGCATTCGACCGTCCGCTGTTGCGTCTGTTCATCACCGACCCGCACGTCGTCGAACTCGCGCACGGGCTCTTGGAAATCACGCTGTGGAGCTACGTAATCTTTGGGACGTCGGCGGTGCTGGCCGGGCAGATGCGCTCGAGCGGCGCCGTCTTGTGGCCGACGCTGCTCTCGGTGATCTCCATTTGGGGCGTCGAGGTCCCGGTCGCGTACGGACTGGCGCCGCATCTCGGCTTGAACGGTGTGTGGATCGCGTATCCGGTCGCATTCTGCGTCAACCTGGGCCTGCAGTCGGCGTACTACTTCGGCGTCTGGCGCAAGCGCAAGCTCACCCCGCTGCTCGACGACGTCGACGGCGTCGAGCTGCCGGTGGCGACGTAGCGCCGGCGATCAGTTGGTCGGCGCCGAGCAGTTCTGCAGCGTGAAGCCCGGGTTGAGCGTGCGCTTGTGCGCGGCGAGCGGGCACAGCACCGGATAGAACTCGACCATCGACTTCTGCACCGCCCCGTGCGCGGTGTGGCACTGGAAACACGCGTGGCCGGCGGGCGCGTTCTCGGCCCATGGCTGGGTCGGGACGGGCCGTCCCGCCGTTTGGTTGAACGTCACCCACTTCCAGCCGGCGCTGGCGGGGTAGCGGGCATCGTCGCGCAACTCGGCCTCGACATCGAGGATGTCACCTTGCACCGAGCCGCTGCTCAGGCCCGGCCCGGGACCGGGCGCGATCGCGGTCCTGTCCTTGGCCTGCCGAATCTCGAGAACGAACATCGTGAGGTTGGGCCACTTGCCGTCGCGCAGGAACGCCGCGTAGGCCTGCGGCGTCACGTAGACGTTCTGGAAGACGGCGGCCGTGCCGGGCTCCGCCACCGCGAGCGGCAGATGGGCGTTGGCGAGCGCGTTCGGGCTCAGCGCCGCCTGCGGATACGCCATTGAGAAGCCGGTGCTGACCGCGACCCAGGCGCGGTAGTCGGTGGGCGGGATCACCTT
>JBEKAU010000214.1:0-5317 GCA_050015755.1 Vulcanimicrobiaceae bacterium
ATGACCAGCGGCAGTTCGCTGGGCACCTGCAGCTCGCGCTGCAGCGCGCCATCGAGATCGGCGACTTGGCGCGTCGGCGTGACGCCGGCGTACTTGAGACGCAACGCGACGTCCTCGTGGCGCCGTCCGGCGATGACCAACTCCAACGCCGGCCGGTCGGCGAGTCGCTCGAAGTCGACGTCCCACATCCAGGAAAGATCTTCGCCGTCGGCCGGCAGATCGTTGATCGCGAGCAGCACGCGCACCGGCTCGCGCGTGCGCACGAGGTCGTCGATGAACACGTTGAAGCCGACCGGGTTCTTCAAGAGCACCAGGGTCGTACGTCGACCCGCGACCTCGACGATTTCGTAGCGGCCGTAGGGCGGCTCGACCTGGGAGAGCAGCGTCGCTGCCTCCATGTCGGGAACACCGAGCGCGCTCACGGCGGCGAACGCCGCTGCGACGTTCGCCGCGTTGACGTCGCCTTGCAGGCGCGTCGCGATCGCGTGACCGCCGACATCGACGAGCAGCCCCGCGTCCTCGGAGCGCACGATCGACGCGCGAAACCGGGTCGCCGGCGAGGCGAAACCGCAGCTGGGGCAGGCAAAACCGTTCGCGTCGTGGGTGAGCATCTCGCCGCACGAGGCACACAGGCGGCGATCGACCAGGAACGGTTCGCGCCGCGTCTCTTCGTGCGCGACGCCGAACCAGATCGCCTCGCGACCGCTCGCGCGCAGCAGCGCGACCAGCCGCGGATCGTCGGCGTTGGCCACGATGACGGCGTCGGCCGGCAGCGTGGCGAGCGCCTCGGCGAACGCGCGCACCACCCGATCGACCTCACCGTAACGGTCGAGCTGGTCGCGGTAGACGTTGGTCAGCACGACCAGCGTCGGTTTCGTTTGTCTGACGACGGGCGGCAGCGTCAGCTCGTCGACCTCGAGCACCGCGACATCGGCGGCGATCCGACCGGCCAGATCGGCGGCGCGCGTCGCCGTCGAGACGATGCCGTGAAAGAGGTTCGCGCCCTCACCGTTGCTCACCACGCGCTGCCCGCGCGCACGCAACACGCCGCTGATCAGCCGCGTCGTCGTCGTCTTGCCGTTGGTCCCGGCGACCAAAACCGTCGGCGTGCGCGCCAACAGCCGCCCCAGAAGCTCCGGTGCGATCCCGGCCGCAATGCGCCCGGGCAACGTCGTCCCGCCGCCGCCGACCCGTCGCAGAAACGCAGCGGACGTCTTGCCCGCCCACACCGCGACTAGCCGGCGCACGCTTGGCCGGCGGCGGGGGCGTGAAGATGGGGCACGAAGCACGGTTCTCGTCATACGACGATCACCCCGTTCGCTTGCCTCGGAGGACTCAGCGCGTTGAAGCTCCTGCTGGAAATCCTGCTCGCAGTAATCCTTCATCCGATCGCCGTGGTGCTGATGTGGATCCACCTCGCCGGACGCGATGACCTCAACGGCGTCGAAAAGGTCGTGTGGGCGCTCGTCGGGATCATTTGGGGCATCGGCCCGATCCTGTACATGCTCGTCGGCCGGGGTGAGCTCTGGTAGTGAACTGGCCGGAGATCTCACTCGAGGATGACCCGAGCGACGTCCTGCGCAAGGCGATGCGCGGCAACGGCTTCGACCCCGCGGGCCTTGCGCACCGAACGGGCCTCGACGCGACGGCGATCCAAGCATGGCTGCGCGGCGACGGCGTCCCCACGGAGGACCAGGCGCGCGCGATCGCGGCCGTCCTGCGGCTCGACCCGGGCAAATTTGCCGATGCGGCCGCGCGCCGCTGGTACCCCGGTGCCGAGCTCCCGCCCGACGTTCGTCATCATCCGCACGACCCGCATCCCTCCAACGGCTATCTCTTCTTTCTCGAGGACCGCAAGACGGCGGCGTTGATCGACCCGGCCGGCTATCCCGAGACGCTCCTGCGCGCGGTCGCCGACGGTCCGTACGTGCTGCGGTACATCCTGATTACCCACAAGCACGCCGACCACTGCGATGCAACAGCCGACGTTGCCAGGGCTTTCCCAGACGCGCAGATCGTCATGCACCGGGCCGACGTGGGTGCGATCGGGTCACTCGGTCACCGCGCACTGCCGGTCGTCGACGGCGACGAGTTGGCGTTCGGGCCCGATGCCGCGATCCGCATGCTGCACACGCCCGGCCACACCGACGGCTCGTCGTGTTTTCTGTTCCGCTCGACGGTCTTCACCGGCGACACGCTCTTCGCAGGCTCCGTCGGCGGCATCTTCGCCGACGTTGCGACCTACGCCGATCTGCTCGACAGCGTGCGCTTCAAGCTGTTCGCGCTCGACGACGAAACCGTCGTGATGCCGGGCCACGGCCCGCCCTCCACGATCGCGCAAGAGAAGGCACACAACCCATTCTTCTGAAGGCACCGGTGGGTTTGGTCGCGCACGTTCTCCAGATGCGCTCCGTTCGCCGCGCCGTTGCGGCCGTGACCCTCGCACTGCTCCCCCTCAGCATGGCCGCTCCCGTACTCGGACAAAGCGTCGGCCAGACCTATCGGGTCGGCGATGCCGCCGGTACCGGCGGGACGACGATGAGCGCGCTCTACTCCTCACTCGACGGGTACTGCCGCGTGGTCGCCAAGCTGCGCACGACGCCGCATCCCGCCGGCCTGAACCCGGCGCAAGTTCACCAGCTCGCGCCGGCGATCGACTTCCTGCGCGACGGGCTGCACGTGCAGATCGTCCATGGTCCCGCACAATTGCCGTGCGTGCACGGGCCTGCCTATTTCGCGGTGCGCGTCCTCGACGGGCGCGCGATGTTCGGCGGCTCGACGGGCTGGATCAACTCGATGAACCTGGTTCCGCGCTAACCGGCGCGCGGTTGCCGGCAGCCGTTAGAGGCTGCGGTGCCCGCGAGCGAGCAAGGGCGCGCGCGAGGTGCGCCGCGAGCCGCCCAGCGCGGCGCCGAAGATGCGAACGAGATAGAGAAGCGCCATGGCCGCCTTCGTACCCGTCGGCGGCGCCGACGATGCTCAGGCTCCGCTCAGGGACGGCGCCGACGGCGTTGCAGCGAACCTCTCGCCAGGCGCCGGCCGGCCGCATAGGACGAGGTCGGCCAGCAGCGCGACGAGCATGCTCGCGACGCAGGTGGCGACGACGCCCGGCCAGGCCCAGCGCTCCCACGCCAGCCCCGGGACGGCCGATCCGAACACGGCGCCGCCGTAATAGAACGACTGGTAGAGGGCGGCCGCGCTGCCGCGAGCGCGGGTCGCGGTCAGGGTCACGAACGTCGGAACGATCGGTTGCGCCAGGAACATTCCCGCGCACAGGACGACCGCGGCGAGCACGACGCCGACCAGACTGCGGCTGAGCGAGGCGACCAGCGCGACCATCGAGACCACCAGACCCACGGCGATCAAAGCGCGGCGCGGAAACCGTCCGGCAAGCCGGCCGGCGATCGGCGAGACGACGACGCCGGCCAAATACGGCGTGTAGATCCACGAGATCGCCGCGGTCGAGAGCCCGAACGGCGCCGCGGTCAGCAAGAACGGCAGATACGTGAAGAAGCCGATGAAGCCGAAGAACAACGCGGCGCCGATCACGAACGCGCCGACGAGTCGCACGTCGCGCAGGTGGCCGCCCATGTCACGATACGCGCCGCCCAGATCGCTGACAAACGCGCGCAGCTCCCGCCGCGGCGAAGGGTCGACGCGCCGCGTTTCCGCCGGCAGCGCGAGCGCCAGCGCGACCGCGCCGAGCAGCGTCAAGGCCGCGAAGGCGATGAAGCTCGCGCGCCAGCTCCACGCGTCGGCAATCAACGCGGAGAAGACGCGCCCGGTCAGCCCACCGACGACCGATGCCGCAACGTAGCCACCGACGATCGCGCTCGGATCGCCGCCGCGCAGCTCTTCGAAGACGTACGCGACCGCGAGCGCCGAAACGCACGGCACCAGCAGGCCCTGCACGCCACGCAAGACGATCAACACCGGCAGCGACGGCGCGGCCGCGCACGCCAGTGTCGCGACCGCCAACAGCACGGTTCCGACGACCATGATACGACGCCGGCCGAGCACGTCGCTCAGTGGGCCGTACGCACTCGAACACAGCGCCGTCGTCAAGACCACCGCCGAGAGCGTCAACCCGGCCGTCGCCGCATCGACGCCGTAGGTCTGCGCGAGCAGCGGCAGCAGCGGCTGGGTGACGTACAGATCGGCGAACGTCGCGACGGTCGCGAGATACAGCGCCGCAAGGGTCCAGGGCAGCGAGCGGGTCACACCCTCAGCCTAGCGTGCCACGACCTATGCCGTCCAATACCGGAACGCGTCCGACTCATAGCGAATGTGCTATGGATGGACTTCGGCCAGCTGGCCGCGCTCCGCGAAGTCGGCCAGCGCGGCAACGTCACCCAGGCAGCCCGGGCGCTTGGGGTCACCCAGCCCGCGCTCAGCCGCACGCTCGATCGGCTTGCGCGTGAGCTCGGCGTCCCGCTGCTCGAGCGCCACGGACGCGGCATTCGGCTGACCCGGTTCGGCGAGGCGTTCTTGCCGCACGCCGAACGCGCACTGCGCGAAGTCGACGACGGTCGGCGGCGGTTGGACGATCTCGGTGGCGCCATCGGCGGGCCGATCGCACTCGGCTTCCTCCACACGCTCGGCACCGAGCTGGTCCCGGCGCTGGTGCGCGATTTCCGCGCGCAGCATCCCGACGTCGCGTTCGAGCTGGCCGAGGGTGCCGGCGCGGTGCTCGTGCGCCGGCTGCTCGACGGCGAGCTCGATCTGTGCCTGAACTCGGGACCGCCCGACGACCCACGCATCGCGTGGACGCCGCTCGGCGAAGACGAGCTGATCCTCATCACGCCGCGCGATCATCGGCTCGCGAAGCGGCGCAGTATCGCGCTGCGCGAAGTCGCCGGCGAACCGTTCGTCGGCTACAGCGCGAACACGGCGATGCGCGCACTCAACGAGGAGCTATGCCGACAAGCCGGCTTCACCCCGCACGTCGTCTTTGAAGGCGACGAGACCGGCACCGTGACCGGCTTCGTCGCCGCCGGCCTCGGCGTCGCGATCGTCCCAGCGCTGCACCGTACGACGACGATCGCGCGCCTGCGCATCACCGTCCCCGAAGCACGCCGCACGATCGGCATCCTGCAGGTCGCGGACCGCTATCAATCCGCCGCGGTGCGCGCCTTCATCGCGCTCGCGGCGTCACGCGCCCGCTAGAGGGAGACCGTCAGGTCCGCACCGTCGTGCCGACGCTCCCCACAAACCGGTTCGCGACACTCGCTCGGATCATCACCACCGGCGGTGCGTGCACCGCGCTCTGCGGGACGACCTGGAACTCGATGATGTTCACCCCGTCGGACGGGACGAC
>JBEKAU010000215.1:0-5316 GCA_050015755.1 Vulcanimicrobiaceae bacterium
CGACTGGGCCGTCGTCAATCTGGTCGATCCGGAGAACGAGCTGTTCTTGGCCTCGACGGCCCACCGCGACCCGGCGATGGAGGAGAGCACCCGCGGATTGCTCGGCTCGCGCTACATCGCGCGGCGCGCCGCCGTCGGCTCGGCGCAGGCGGCGCGCGCGAACGTGCCGATCCTCTACCCGACCGTGCCGACCGGCAACATCGAAGGGATCGCCGAGCCGTATCGGCAGACGGTGCGTGCCTTCGGCGTCACCTCGTCGATCGTCGTGCCGGTGGCCTTCGGCGGCACTGTGCGCGGCACGATCGCGGTGATGTACGACCGCACCTCGGGCCGCAAGTACAACGACGGCGACGTCCCGGTGATGGTCGAGGTCGCGCGCCGTATCGCGCCGGCGATCGGCAACGCCGAAGCCTACGAGCGGGAGCGGCGCGTCGCGCGCACCTTCCAGGCGGCGGCGCTGACGACGGAGCTGCCGCGTGTGCCCGGGATGGCGTTCGACGCGCTCTACGAGGCGGGCCGCAGCGAAGCGCTGCTCGGCGGCGATTGGTACGACGCATTCCGCATCCCCGACGGCCGCATCGTGATGTCGGTCGGCGATGTCGCCGGCAGCGGGCTCGACGCGGCCGCGACGATGGCGGCGATCCGCCAAAGCCTGCGCGGCGTCGCCGCGATCGACGCCGACCCCTCGGTGATGCTCGATGCCGCCGATCGCGTGCTGCGCTTGCAGACGCGCGACCGCTTCGTCACCGCGTGGGTCGGCGTGCTCGATCCGGTGTGGTCGACGCTGGTCTTCGCCTGTGCCGGCCATCCGCCGCCGCTGCGCCGCACCAGCGACGGCACGATCGATACGTTGCCCGGCGGTGGCTTGCCGCTCGGCCTGCGGGAACGCGGGCAGGACGCCGCACAGCGCGTCGCGCTCGCGCCGGGAACGACGTTCCTGCTCTACACCGACGGGCTGGTCGAGGCGAGCCGCGACATGCTGGCGAGCGAAGCCGCGGCGGCGATCGCGCTGCGCGAAGCCGACATCGATGCCGCGCCGGCCAAATCGATTCACGACGCGGTGCTCGGCAAGGCGGGCGCCGTCGACGACGTCGCACTGCTGGTGGTCGCGTTTCGGCAGCCGGTCGATGCGATCGCCAACGATCGCGGCGCGCGACGCTGGCAGCTCGACGCGAGCGACGGCGATGCGGCCGCGCGAGTGCGAGCGGAGATCGCGGTCGCGCTCACCCGGCGCGACCTCTCACCGACCGAGTGCGTGACCGCCGAGCTGGTGTTCACCGAATTGGTCGGCAACGCGCAGCGCCACGCGCCCGGCCTGGTCGAGGTCGCGCTGGACCTGAGCGGCGAGCAGCCGGTGCTGCACCTCGTCGACAGCGGCGGCGGCTTCCAGCACAACGCGCGCCTGCCGGCCGACGCGCTGGCGGAGAGCGGGCGCGGGCTCTACATCGTCGCGACGTTCGCCGACGAGTTCACGGTCAGCCGTGCGCCCGGCGGCGGCGCGCACGCGCGCGCCGTGCTACGCGGCCGGTTGCGTCAGCGCGCGCCTTCGATCGCCGAGTAGACGCGCCGACGACGGGTGCGCGCCGATTCGCGCGCGCCGTCCATCCAGTAGCGCAGGTCCTCGCCGCTCTCGAGCGACGGGATCCCCTCGCCCGACTCGAGGTCGGGGACGATGCTGCGCGCGACGGCGGCGAAGGTCGGCAGACCGCCCAGGTCGGCACTCGCGAGCGGGCCGGTCGCCGACCAGCGCGGCCCCAGCGCCAGCTCGACGGCCGCGTCGACGTCGCGCGCGTCGGCGACGCCCTTGGCGACGAGCGATGCCGCTTCGCGCAGCAGCGCGAACTGCAGCCGGTTGAGGATGAAGCCGGTCGCCGCCTTGCGCAGCCGAATCGTGCGCATCGAGATCTCGCCCAACCACCGCTCGACGGTGGCGAGCGCCGTCGCGTCGACCTCGGTCGGCGCCAGCAGCTCGACCAGCGGCACCAGCGTGACCGGATGGACCATGTGCGCGACGATGACGCGGCCGGGATGCGCGAGGCCTTTGCCGAGGACATCCGGCGGGAACGACGAGGTGCCCGAGGCGATCGGCACCTGCGGTCCGATCAGCGCTTCGAGCTCGCGGTAGAGTGCGCGCTTGCGCTCGAGGTCTTCTTGGATCGTCTCGGCGACCAGCTCCGCATTCGCCACCACGCCGAAATCGGTTGCGAGTTGGACGGTCGTGCCGTGCACGCCGCTCTCGCGCGAGGCGTCGTCGAGTGCTTTTTGTGCGCGGTCGGCGTCGCGCACGATCAGTGTCGTCTCGGAGCCGTAGGCGGCGCAGCGCAGCGCGAGCTGCGCGCCCATCGTGCCGCCGCCGACGATCGCGACCCGCATCAGGCGCTCACCATCATGCGCGCGTCCTGCTCGCGTCGCAGTCGCCACAAGAACGAATCGTGGTCGATCGCAACGTCGTTCTCGCCGATCGGGTGATCGGCCGGCACGTCGCGCACGAGTCGCAGGCCGTGGGCGAGTCCCATCGGCACCAGCCGTTGCTCGCGGGCGCGTGCGGCGGGGACGCAGGTGCCGTAGACCGCGTAGCCGCCTTCGCCGTCGATCAGCTCGCCGGCACGCAGAGCGCGCCGTGTCGCGCAGACGACCTCGGCGCGATGGCCGGCGTACGGCGCACCGGTCGGCTCGCCGCGCAGCGCGACGGAGGCGATCGACACCCCGATCTCCAGGCCGATCAGGTGATACGGTCGCCATAGCGCCGCGTACCGGCCGCTCGGATCGGTCGCGATGCCGTATTCGCCGAAGCAGCGCCGCGCGTAGTCGCTCTCGGCGGTGAAGGTGACATAGACGCCCCAG
This sequence comes from Vulcanimicrobiaceae bacterium, assembly GCA_050015755.1. GTDB lineage: Bacteria > Vulcanimicrobiota > Vulcanimicrobiia > Vulcanimicrobiales > Vulcanimicrobiaceae > Vulcanimicrobium. Next base: position 2,845 of record JBEKAU010000215.1, read on the forward strand.
CGCAGGTGGTCGTCGATGAAGCTCTCGTCCTCGCGGACGCACGAGACGACGTCGAGCATCCCCGCGTGCGGCAAGATGCCGCCCTCGGCGCGCGGGCGCAGCAGTGTCGGCAGCTCGTAGGTCGAGGCCGGCACGAACGAGAGCCCCTCGTCCGGAACGTCGAGGCCGGTCGCGTTCGCGACCGCGACCATCTCGATCGCCGACTTCGTCCCGTCCAGGAACGAGTTGAACATCTTGGCGTTGAACCCGCCGGTCGCGATCTGCTCGGCGGTGAAGCCGTAGTAGCCGAACGCGGTGTCGGGCGTCGAGCGGCGGTAGATCGGCGCGAACTTCGTGCCCTTGCCGGCGGCGACGACCTCGAAGCCGCAGGTGCGCGCCCAGTCGACCAGCTCGCAGATGATCGCCGGCTGATCGCCGTACGCCATCGAGTAGATCGCGCCGTTCTTGCGCGCCAGGTCGTGCAGTGCGGGGCCGACGACGACGTCGGCCTCGACCGTCACCATGACGACGTGCACGCCACGCTCGAGGGCGCGATACGCGTGCAGCGCGCCGGCCTCTTCGTGGCCTGTCGCTTCGATGAGCACGTCCAGCTCGCAGCCGGCGGCGAGCTCACCGCTGGGAAGCAAGGACGTGCGACCGGCGCGCGCGCAGTCGTTCGCGGCGCCGATGCTCGTCACGGCCGTGAAGGCCTCGGTCGGCCAGCCGGCCGACACGGCCGCAGCACGCGCGCGTTCGACGTCGAGATCGGCCAGCACGACGAGCCGCACGCCCGTCATCACCCGCAACTGCGCCAAGATCATCGTGCCGAATTTGCCGGCCCCGATAAGGCCGACACGAATCGGTCGGCCGGCCGCTTCACGGGCCGCCAAGCCTCGAGCGAGGTTCATCGTCGCCAGTTCCGCTGCCGGACCCCGCCGGCCCTGTCGACGTCAGGCGGGAGTATGGTCGCGCAGGTGGGCGAGAATCGTGTCGCGGCTGCCGACCAGGTGGCGTTCCAAGCGTGCGGCGGCGGCGTCGGCGTTGCCGTGCGCGATGGCGCGTGCGATCGCAGTGTGGTCGTCCCACACCGCCGTCGGATAGGTCGCCAGGCGCAGATATGCGTGCATGACGCGCATGATCTGCGACCACTGGGTGCCGAGCACGACGACCAAGTGCGGGTTGTGCGACGCGGCGGCGAGGTCGGCGTGGAAGTCGCGGTCGAGGTGGAACAGGCGCGGCAGATCGCCGCTGGTGAGTGCCTGCTGTGCCTCGTCGGCCCGCGTCGCGGTCGCTTCGCGAAGGTCGGCGAAGCGCTCGGCGCCCCGGCGAACGGCCAGCGTCTCGAGCGCGAGCCGCAAGTCGTACAGGTCGACGACGTCCTTGGGGGCCAGCGGCCGGACGATTGTGCCGCGGTTGGGGCTGATGACCACCAGCCCCTCGCCCTCGAGCGTGCGCAGGGCCTCGCGCAAGGGGATGCGGCTGATGCCGAACGCCTCGGCCAGCTCTTCCTGCACCAGGCGCTCGCCCGGTCGGTAGCGACCGACGAGAATCGCCTCGCGGAGGGCGTCGACGACGCCCTCGAACCGGGTCTCGGGTCCGCGCGGGGGCGAAACGGACATTTGGCTGTATACGTCTGCCGAAGAGGGATTGCCCTCTGCGATCGGACTGATGTATACAATCGGTACGCAACGGAGGCCCATGCCATGCAGACGCCCGTGAAGCCGAGTTCCATCGACGAGCACCGCACCGAGTGGGAGCAGCTCACCTTGCTGCCCTTCACCGAGCGGCGGCCGGAGGCGCGCGAGGTGTTCCGCACGCTGGGCGGCACCGTCCTCGAGCGGGTCTACACCCCGGCTGACCTCGAGAACCACGACTACATGCGCGACACCGGATTTCCGGGCGCGTTCCCGTACACGCGCGGGCCCTACCCGACGATGTATCGGGCACAGCCGTGGACGATGCGGCAGATCGCCGGCTTCGGCACCGCCGACGACACCAACGCGCGCTTTCGCTATCTGATCGCGCAAGGGCAGACCGGGATCTCGGTCGACTTCGACATGCCCACGCTGATGGGCTACGACTCCGACGACGTGCGCAGCGAAGGTGAAGTCGGCCGCGAGGGCGTCGCCATCGACAGCGTCGACGACATGCACGACCTCTTCACCGGGATCGACCTCGAGCAGATCTCGGTCTCGATGACGATCAACCCGTCGGCCTGGATCCTCTTCGCGATGTACCTGACCGTCGCGGACGAGCGCGGCTTCGATCGCCGCAAGCTCTCGGGCACGGTCCAGAACGACATCATCAAGGAATACATCTCGCAAAAAGAGTGGGTCTATCCGCCGCGTCCCGCGATGCGGATCGTGCGCGATACGATCACCTACTCTGCCGAGCACCTGCCGCGCTACAACCCGGTCAACGTCAGCGGCTACCACACCCGCGAGGCCGGCAGTACCGCGATCCAGGAGGTCGCGTTCACGCTCGCGGCCGGAA
>JBEKAU010000216.1:0-5274 GCA_050015755.1 Vulcanimicrobiaceae bacterium
CGGCGGTCGCCGATCTGTTGCCGACGGTGGCCCCGGCGTGAGCGAACACGCCGCCGAATTGCGCCGCGGCGAGGGTCCGCTCGTGATCAGTGCGCCGCATGTGGGCACCGAGCTTCCGTCCGGGCTCGCTGGACGATTGACGCCGGTCGGCCGCACGCTGATCGACACCGATTGGTACGTCGATCGTCTCTACCCGTTCGCGCGCGATCTGCAGGCCACGGTGCTCTCGGCCCGCTGGTCGCGCTATCTGGTCGACCTCAATCGCGATCCCACGGGCACCTCGCTCTATCCCGGGCAACGCACGACCTCGGTGTGCCCGGTCGAGACGTTCGAAGGCGAGCCGCTCTACGCACCCGGCGACGAGCCGGGCGCGGACGAGATCGCGGAGCGCGTCACGCAGTACTTCACGCCGTATCATGCCGCGCTGCGCGCCGAGCTCGAGCGCGTGCAGGCGCTGCACGGCTATGCGGTCCTGCTCGACGCGCACTCGATCTGGGGCCGGCTGCCGCTGCTCTTTTCGGGCGAGTTGCCCGACGTGAACCTGGGCACCAATGACGGCCGCTCGGCGTCGTCGCGGACGATCGCCGCTGCGCACGCCGCCGCCGCCGAGAGCACCTATTCGGTCGAACTCGACGCGCGCTTCAAGGGCGGATTCATCACCCGCCACTACGGAAATCCGGTCGCCGGCGTGCACGCGATGCAGATCGAACTCAATCAGCGCACGTACCTCGCCGACGGGTCGCGCACCGCGTGGGACGACGCCAAGGCTGCGCGCATCTCGCGCGTGCTGCACCGGGTCTGCTCGGCGTTGCTCGCCTCGACTGCACTGCAATTCGGACGGTCGTCGGCAACTGGTTAAGACGAGCTTGACACAGCCTTAACGCGCGAGGCGAGGCGGCGGCTCCACCGGAGCGCTCGCTCGGCCGATGCACAAGGCATGAAGGTTCGGGTTGGCGCTCAAATAGGCGCGGGTTTTGCCGTGCCCATCCTCGTGTTGGCATGCGTACTCGCCACGGTCTCGGTGCTGTTCGTGCAGACGAAAGCGCTGCGGGCCGACACCGAGGCCAAACGCGACATTGCGCGTACGGTGCACGAGTTCCAGTACCGGAATCTGCAGCAGCGGTACGCGACCGTGCGCAACACGATCGGTGCCAAGGGCGCGCACGCGCTCTTCGAGCTGGCCGTCCGCCTGATGGGCGAAGATCTCGACAAGCTGCGCGCCGAGGCGCCGATGGTCCCGGGCCTGCCCGAGGTCGTCGATCAGGCGGCCCAGCACAGCACGATCATCACCGGTCGCCTGCGCACGATCACCGGCCTGGTCGCACAGATGAAGACGCTCGACCCGAAATCCGCGCAGTACGCGAAGGTCGACGCGACCCGCGTGGGTCTGCGCAATCAGAACGACGTCGATAACGACCAGGTCGATCAGCTGACCGACAAGATGGTGGCGATGACCAGCGCGGCGGAGGCGGAGTCGGTCAGGAGCTTCGACGAACGGCTGGGCGCGATCTACATCGGGCTGCTCGTGCTCGGCGCGATCACCCTGATCGCGACGGTGATCATCGCAATACTGCTCACCCGCCGGATCACTTCGCGGCTGGTGCGCGTCGCGCAGGCACTGCGCGGGGTCGTCACCGAGGACTTCACCCAGCTCTCGCTGGCGATGCAGCGGCTGGCGCAGGGCGACCTGCGCGGCGGCTTCCGCTCGGCGCGGGCGCCGATCGGCGATCGCGGGGGCGATGAGATCGGCGACGTCGTGCGCAGCTGCGATGACTTGGCCGAGGGGCTCGGCCAGATCGCGATCGAGGTCGACTCGGGTCTGACGAACCTGCGCTCACTGGTGTCGGGCGTCGTCAGCGCCTCGCGCAACTTGGCGCTGGCCTCGGAACAGACCTCGAGCGCGGCCAACGAAGCCTCGCGCGCGGTCGAGCAGATCGCCCGCTCGGTCGACAGCGTCGCCAGCGGCGCGCGCGACCAGGCCGAACAGATCACCCGTGCCGGCGCGGCGATCGAAGAGTTGGCACGCTCGGCCGAGATGATCGCCGACGGCGCCGCACACCAAGCCGAGGCGATCGGGACGGCGACCGTCGGCATCCAGCTGCTCGACGAGGGGATCGAATCGCTCTCGAGCCACGGCGGCGAACTGGCGCGCTCGGCGCGCGACGCGTCGACGGAGTCGGATGGCGGCAGCGATGCGGTTGCGGCGACCCGTGAGACGATGCAGAAGCTGCGTGGCGTCTCGCAAGGTGCCGCCGATGCGATGGTGGCGCTCGAAGGTCGCTCGACGCAAGTCGAAGCCATCGTCCGCGCGATCGAAGAGATCGCCGATCAGACGAACCTGTTGGCGCTCAACGCGGCGATCGAAGCGGCACGCGCCGGCGAGCACGGACGCGGCTTCGCGGTCGTGGCCGACGAGGTCCGCAAGTTGGCAGAGCGCTCCTCGGGCGCAACCCGGGAGATCTCGCAGATCCTCTCGGCGATCCGTCGCGAGACGGTCGCCGCGGCCGAAGCGATGCGCACGTCCGACGCGTCGGTGTCCAACGGGCTGCTGGTCGCGGAACGCGCCGGCACTGCGCTCGAGGGCGTCGAGAAGGCGATCTCTGCAACCGCGATCGTCGCCGAGGAACTGGCGCAGCGGGCGCGGGCGATGCGCGATGCCTCGCTGCAGGTCACCCAGAGCGTGTCGACGGCCTCGGCCGGGGTCGAAGAGAACGCGGCGGCGGCGACGCAGATGAAGGTCACCACGCGCGACGTGAGCGCGGCGATCTTGCCGGTCGCGGCCGCAGCGGAAGAGCAGTCGGCGGCGGCGCACCAGGCGGCGCTGGCGACCAGCGAACTGGCCTCGGGCGTCCAGGAAGTCGACGCGACGGCGCGTGCACTGCGCGACGAAGCCGAACGGCTCGACGAACTGGTCGCGCGTTTCCTGGTCGAGGATGAACCCTCGCGGGCGCTGGTCCGCGACGACGTGCGCCCCGTCAGCGGGCGCGACCATTTGCACCTGGTCATCAACACCCCGGAGCGGGCCGCGCTGGCGCGGTGACCGGTTGGCAGGGACGCGCGCGATGAAGTTCCGACTCGCCGCCCAATTGGCGGTGCCGGTGGCCGTACCGGTGGTCGCGCTGGCCTGCACGCTCGCGGCGGTCTCACTGCTGTTCGGGCACCTGCACAGCCTGCAGGCCGAGACGCGCGTCAAGCGCGAGGTCACCCACGAGGTCCGCGACATGGAGCTGCGGGTGTGGCAGCTGCGCTATGCGGTCGTGCGCTACGGTACCGGCGCGCGCAGCGCCCTCGTCATCTTTCAGCAGGCAGAGACGGCCGAGAAGGCCGACCTGGCGGGGCTGCACGGCGTCGTCAGCGAGCAGCCCGATCTGGCGCTGCTGCTCGACGACGTGGGGACCCACGTGACCTCGATGACGACGCGGCTGCGCCACTCGTTGACCGCCATCACGCGCGAGCGCGCGTTCGCGCCGACCTCACCCCAGTATCGCGCGATCGAGCGGGCGCGCGCGGCCGACCGTCAGGCGACCGACGCCGACATCGCCGCCATCGACGCCGACATCGGCCAGCTCGCCGGTCTCACCGAGGCCGACGAGAACCGCTCACAGGAGCACTTCGAGACGCAGTGGCGTCAGACGGACGCCGGTCTGATCGCGTTCGGCATGTTCGCGCTGCTGGCGACGATCGTCATCGCGACGCTCTTGACCCGTCGCATCACGACCCGGCTGGCGCGCGTCGCGCGCGCGTTGCGGGCGGTCGTGCGCGAAGATTTCGTGGCGCTCTCGCAGACGATGCAGAGCATGGCTCAAGGGAACCTGCGCGGGGGGTTCCGCTCGGCGCGCGAACCGCTCGGCGACCGCGGCGGCGACGAGATCGCGTTCGTCGTGCGCAGCTACGACGAGCTGGCGGTGGGGCTCGGGCAGATCGCGGTCGAGATCGACGCGGCTCTCGCGAACCTCCGCTCGCTGATCGCGGGCGTCGCGAACGCGTCGCGTAGCCTCGCGATCGCCTCGGAACAGACCTCGAGCGCGGCCAACGAGGCCTCGCGTGCGGTCGAGCAGATCGCCCACTCCGTCGACAGCGTCGCCGCGGGCGCGCGCGAGCAGGCCGAGCAGATCGCACGTGCCGGCGCCGCGATCGAACAACTCTCGCGCTCCGCCGAGATGATCGCCGACGGGGCTGCCCATCAGGCCGACGCGATCACCGCCGCGACCCGCGGAATCCAGCGGCTCGACGAGGGGATCGAGTCGCTCTCGGCACACGGTGGCGACCTCGCCCGTTCTGCACGCGATGCGTCCGAACAGTCCGACGGCGGCGCCGAAGCCGTCGCCGCCACCCGCGCGACGATGCAGCAACTGCGCACCACCTCGCAGAGCGCGGCCGAGGCGATGCTCGCCCTCGAAGGACGCTCCAGTCAGGTCGAAGCGATCGTCCGGACGATCGAGGAGATCGCCGATCAGACGAATCTGTTGGCGCTCAATGCGGCGATCGAAGCGGCGCGCGCGGGCGAGCACGGACGCGGCTTCGCAGTCGTCGCCGACGAGGTCCGCAAGCTCGCCGAACGCTCGTCGGATGCGACCCGCGAGATCGCGCAGATCCTCTCGACGATCCGTCGCGAGACGGTCGCCGCCGCAGGCGCGATGCGCACCTCGGACGCCTCGGTCGCCACCGGACTGAGCGTTGCCGAACGCGCCGGGACCGCCCTGGACGGGGTCGAACGTGCGATCGCCGCAACGACCGCGGTCGCCGAGGAGTTGGCGCGGCGTGCTACGGCGATGCGGGACGCGTCGGCGCAGGTCACCGAGAGCGTCTCGACCGCCTCGGCCGGCGTCGAAGAGAACGCCGCTGCGGCGACACAGATGAAGCTGACCACCCACGACGTCAATGCGACCATCTTGCCGGTCGCTGCGGCCGCCGAGGAGCAGTCGGCCGCGGCCCGCCAGGCCGCGCTCGCGACCAGCGAACTGGCCTCGGGCGTCCAGCAGGTCGACGCGACGGCGCGCGCGCTGCGTGAGCAGGCCTCCGAGCTCGACGCCCTCGTCGCTCGGTTCGACGTCGAGGATCGTTACGACGCGGGCACGGTCGCGACGCTAGAGGGCGTTCGCGAACGTCGGCGGGCGGCCGGCGACGACGACACCGGCGCAGCGGTGCGTGCCGAGCCAGTAGCACAGCTCCGCCGGCTGCGCGACGTCCCACAACGCGAGATCGCAGCGCGCGCCGGCGCGTAATTCGCCGCGGTCATCCAGCCCGAGCGCACGCGCGGCGTTGCGGGTGACG
>JBEKAU010000217.1:0-5255 GCA_050015755.1 Vulcanimicrobiaceae bacterium
GCTGGCGGGATTGCGCTCCGGTCCCCATGGACGGTCGAGTTTCACGTCGGGCGGCAGGTCTGCAACCGAGGTGCCGTAGACGACGAGATAGCTGCCCGGCGTGACGAACTGCGAATACAGCGCGAGCTCCGCGGCGACATGTTCATGCGAGTGGTCGGAATCGAGGATCACCAGCGTCCGTTCCGACCGCGCGGCGTGCGCCATGACCTGCGCGACGACCACCGGATCCGTAGACGAGCCTTCGAGAATCGCGATCCCGCTTGCGAGCGGGTGCGCGAACAGCCGCTCGTGGTTCTCTGGCCGCATCGCCACCTCGACGCCGATCACGTTCGGTTCGATCCCGGCCAACCGCTGCATCGTGGCATACAACAAGAGCCCGCCGCCGAAAGCGACGCCGGTCTCGACGATGAGCGTCGGCCGGACGTTCCAGACGATCTCGACGAGCGCGAGCACGTCTTGCGGCCACTGGATAATGGGAATCCCGAGCCACTCGAAGTTCCGGCAATAACCGTACTCGAAGCCCTTCGTGAGCAGCGTTCGACGCGCGGCGTCGAGCTCGGCGTCCGCACCCATCGCCTGCACGAGATCCGGATTGCGCGGATCGTTCGGACGTCCCATGCGCAACTACCGCTGCACCAGTGCGTCGCGCTCCCTGGCAAGGAACGCGTCGAGTGTCGGCGCGGCGGCGTCGCGTGGCGAAAGTGTCGGGGCCTCGAGCGGCCACGCGATGGCAAGTCGCGGATCGGACCACAGGATGACGCGCGCCGAGGAAGGGTCGTACGGTGTCGTCATCGCGTACAGCACGTCCGTGCCATCGCACAGCGTCTGATAGCCGTGGGCGCAGCCGGCCGGGATGAATACCGCGTCGCCGCGATCGGCGTCGATCGTCACCGCTGCGGTCTGTAAATAGCTCGGCGAGGTAGGCCGGAGATCCACGACGGCGTCGAACATCGCCCCAGCGATGCAGCGGATGTATTTTGCCTCCGCGTGCGGCGGCAACTGGAGGTGCAGACCGCGCAGCGTGCCCCGCAGGTGATTGCGCGCGATGGACTGCTGGACAAATGCGGCCTCCAAGCCAGCTCGAGCAAATTCTTCGGCGCACACCAGGCGCGCGAACGAGCCCCGTTCATCGACGAGCGACTCGCTGCGGATGAGAAACGCGCCGGCGATCGACAGCGGCTCGAACGTCATGGAATCCGCGCCCCGGCGGCCAGTCGCGCGCGCTCGGCCATCACGGCCGCGCCACGATCCCAGGTCCACTCCTCGCGGGCGCGGCGGGCGGCGGCTTCGCCCAGCGGCCGCAGCGCACTGCGCTGCTCCACCACCATGCGCATGACGCGGGCGAGGAGCTGGACGTCGACCTCGAGCCGCCACGGCGGTTCGACCGTGTCCGGCAGGTCGGGAATCTGCGCGAGCGTGATCTCCTTACGGCTCGCGGGAAGCTGGATCCCGACGCTCGGGTCGACGAAGTCGTCGGTCGCGCCGCCTTTGGTGACGATCGGCGGCGTTCCGCACGCCATCGCCTCGAGCGCCGTCAGCCCGAAGCCCTCGCCGCGATACGGCAGCAGCACGACGTCGGCGCTGCGATACAGCGCCGCCAACGCTTCGTCGTCGAGCACGGCGTCGCTGTACACCACCTCCGCCAGATCGGTGCGCCCGGTGACCGGCTCGATCAGCGCGCGCATGCTCTGATCGCGGTATACGCTGCCGCCGCCGACGTCTTTGACGATCAGGCACACATCGTCGGTGGGGCCGAACGCGTTGAGGAACGCGTTGACGGCGATGTCGGCGCCCTTGCGCCAAATCGTCCCACCGACATACAGGAAGCGAAACTGCCCGCGGACCGCGAGTTGCGCGTGGTCGCCGTCCGGGCGAAACACCGCCGGATCGATCCCGAGCGGAACGGTGACGAGTTGGTCTTGCGCGAAGCCCGCGCGCAGGTACATGTCGCGCACGAAACTGCCGTAGCACCAAATCTCGTCGGCCGCGCCGCGCAAGCTGTCTCGCCACGCCGTCGGCAGCGCACCCAGCTCGTACGGCTGGACGTGCGCGTAGCGCCCGTACGCCGGGCGCTGGAAGTTCGGCGGCCACATGTGATGCACCGTCAAGTCGGGTGGGCGCTCGAGCGCGATCCCCGTCCGCGCCACGAGCCGCTCGATCGCCGGCGTCGGGCGCGTCAAGTAGCTGCCGAGCAGCGGTGCCGAGAGCGCGAGCTCGACGTCGTCACGCCGCAGCAGCGCGAGCGCGAGCTCACGATTCGCCCGCGCGAGCGAAAGCTCGGAGTAGACCTCGCCTTCGAGGACCAGCAGCGGCTTCGTCATGCGGCTGCCGCATAGGCGCGCGCGGCGACCAGCGCGGCGGTGCGATCCCACGTCCAGGCGGTGCGCGCACGGTGGGCTGCAGCCGCCCCCAGCGCGGGAAGCTGGTCGCGGCGCTGCACCACCAGACGCATCACCTTGGCGAGCAGCGCGACGTCGACTTCGAGCGCCCAGGGCGGCTCGACCGTCTCGGGCATGTCCGAAATCTGCTCCCGCACCGAGATGCGCGCCGCCGGCAGTTGCACGCCGACCGACGCGTCGACGAAGTCGTCGGTCGCACCGCCCTTGGTCACGAGGGGCGGCGTGCCGCACGCCATCGCCTCGAGCGCGGTGAGGCCGAAGCCTTCGGCGCGATAGGGCAGCACGAGCACGTCGGCACTTCGGTACAGCGCCGCCAGCGATGCGTCGTCGAGCACCTCGTCGCTGTAGATGATCTCGGGAAGATCGGCGCGGGCGAGCAGCGGCTCGATCAGCGGGCGCACGGTCTGGTCGCGGTACGCCGAGCCCGCCCCGAGACCTTTGATGATCAGGGTGACGTCGTCGTCGGGACCAAACGCGGTCAGGAACGCGTTGAGGGCGATGTCGACGCCCTTGCGCCAAATCGCGCCGCCGACGAACAAGAAGCGAAACGCGCCGCGGGTGCGCATCGCGGTCCGTTCGCCGTCGGGCCGATAGACGTCCGGGTCGACGCCGAGCGGGACCGTCAGCAGCCGCTCGGGCGCGAACCCCGCGCGCACGTACATGTCGCGCACGAAGTTGCCGTAGCACCAGATCTCGTCGACCTCGGCCATGCCGTCGGCCCAGGCGCGCGGCAGCGCGCCGAACTCGAACGGTTGGATGTGCGCGTAGCGGCCGTACGGCTGCCGCGTGAACTCCGGGGGCCACCGGTGGCGCACGGTGAGGTCGGGCGTCCGGGTCAGCCGGATCCCCGTCCGCGCCACGAGTTCCTGGATCGGCGGGCTCGGCTCGATGAGGTACGCGCCCTCCAGCTGCGCGGAGAGCCCCAACTCCACGTCGCCGCGTCGCAGGAGCGCAAGTGCCAGTTCGCGGTTGACTCGGGCCAGCGAAAGCTCGGAATAGACCTCGCCTTCGATGACGAGCAACGGTAACGACATGCAAACCTTACATCGGCAAAGCGGCCGGTCCGAATGTCCGGTCGCGCGCGGCGTCGAACCCGTCCGTCCGGATGAACCCCTACTTCCGGCACTTCGGGTTGGAGCGCGATCCGTTCCTCGATACCGCGGACCCGCACTTCTACCGGACGACGCCCGCCCTGGCTCGCGCCCGGCAGCGCCTCGTCGGCGGGGTGCTGGAGTCGCGCGGGCTGCAAGTGGTCGTCGGCGACCCGGGCACCGGCAAGACCAGCCTGATGGCGCAGGTCGAGCGCGAGCTGCTCGGCCGCGACGAGGTGCGGCTGGCCAAGATCCTCGACCCGTCGTTCGCCAGCGAGACCGAATTCTTGCTGGGCGTGGCGCGCGCGTTCGGGCTGGCCCTCCCGCCCCGCTCACCGGCCGCGCTCAAGAACGCGCTCAAGAACTATCTCTACGACGCGGCAGTGCTCGACGGCCTCACGCTCGCGTTGCTGATCGACGAAGCGCAGAACGCCAGCGACGAGATCTTCGAGGTGTTGCGGCTGCTGCTCAACTACGACGTGCCGCAGCGCAAGCTCCTCAACATCGTGCTGTTCGGGCAGAGCGAGCTGCGCGGACGCGTCGATCAGCGCCGCAACCTGGCCGACCGGGTCGACGGCTGGATCGCGCTCGAGCCGCTCGACGCCAGCGAGTCACGCGCCCTGCTGGCCTACCGCCTCTCGCGCGCCGGTGCCTCGGATATGACCGGCCTCTTCGATGACGACGCCGTCGAGGCGATCGTCGGCAGCGCCGCGGGCACGCCCCGCCGGCTGCTCACCCTGGCCCACGCAACGCTGCGCGATGCCGCGACCCAGGGCCGCCCGCGCGCGACCCGGCTCGACGCCGACGCGGCCGCGCGGGCCCGTGGCCTGGTGGTCGGAACGACCCGCAACGGCAGCGTGACGAAGAACGACGGCGGGGCGCAGGCGCCGCGGCGCCGCTTTCCCTGGCTGCCGCTGCGCGCGCGATGAACGGCCGCGAGACCGACGTCGACGCGCTCTTCGAGCGTGACGCGGACGCGCGTCTGCTCGAGCGCCGCCGGCGCGAGGAGCTCGGCCTGCCCGCGATGACCCAGCCCCGCTCGCCCGGCGCGACGAGTTTCGGCGCCGAGTCGCTGACGCCCGACGAAGACCGCGTCCTGCGGCCGCCGACCCTGCGGGTCGCCCTCGACGCCCGGCCCGACCGCGAGTTGATCCCCGGCGCCCTCGTCACCGTCGTCATCAGCGTCCACGACGACGGCGACGGTGACGTGCCCGACGCAACGGTGCGGCTTTCGGCGCCGCCCGACGCCGAGCCGGTCGCGAGCGCGTTCGCCCGAGACGACGTCCCGATCGACGGCGAGGCACTGCTCGGCACCGGCCTGCGCCTGGGCGCGATTCCCGCCCAGGGCGTCGTGCGGTTGCGGCTGGCGCTGCGCGTCCTGCCGGGAACCGAGCCGATCGATCTCATCGTGACCGCGAACGCCGACGGCATCCCGTCCGTCGCGCCGCCGACGCTGCGCCTGCGCCGCCGTGCCGGGCATGCCGCCTACGAGACCCCACGGCCGTTCTACGAGCTCGAAGAAGGCGAACGGGTCGACCACCACGAGGAGACACCGGCCCCGACCCTCGTCGACACGCGCAGCGTCGAGGCGGCCGTCCCCGAGGCCATCCCGATCCCGACGCCGCCCGCCGACGAACCGATCCTCGCGTTGTCGGCGCCACCGGAACCGGCACTCGCGTTGCCGGCGCCGTCGGAACCGGAACTCGCGCTGCCGCCGCCCGCGGAACCGGCCGCCCCGGTGCTCTTCCGCCGGGTCGAGGTCGAC
>JBEKAU010000218.1:0-5228 GCA_050015755.1 Vulcanimicrobiaceae bacterium
TCGACGGACCGCTCGCCGACGCAGGTGCGCTCGAGTGCGGCGAGCGCACCGCTGGTGCCGTAGATGTAGTTCACGCCCCAGCGACCGAACCACGCGCCGTCACGCTCTTGTTCGGCCAGCAAGTAGTCGAGGGCACGCGCGCCGCGATCGCCGGCGAACTGCAGATCGCAGCGCCACAGCATCTCGAGCACGCGCGCGGTCACGTCGGCCGTCGGTGGATCGATCGACGCTTTGAGGTCGCTGTAGGCGACGCGATTGAGCCACGCCTTGTCGTTGTCGACGTCGAAGGCGCCCCAGCCGCCGCCGCGGCATTGCATCCCGGCGATCCAGTCCTTCGCCTTCTCGAGCGCGCCGCGCAGGCGCGCGGCGTCGGGATGGTCGACGGCGGCGAGCGCCATCACGATGACGGCGGTGTCGTCGACGTCGGGATACCACGCGTTCTCGAACTCGAACGCCCAGCCGCCCGGCTTCCCGTTCTTGTTCTTCACCGCCCAATCGCCGTAGCGCGCGACGATCTGTTTCTCGAGCAGCCACTCGGCGGCGCGTACCAGGCGCGGATCGTCGCGCCGCACGCCGGCGTCGACGAGCGCTCGCACCGCGAGGCCGGTGTCCCACACCGGCGAGATGCAAGGCTGCACGCGGTACTGGCCGTGCTCGGTGACGGTGAAGCCGTCGATCGCGCTCCAACCGCGCTGCACGACCGGATCGTGCAGATCGTAACCGAACGCGCGCAAGCCGAGCATCGCGTTGAGCATGGCCGGGATGATGCCGCCCCAATCGCCGGTATGTTCTTGCCGTTCGACCGTCCAGCGCTCGGCGCGGCGCAGGCCTTCTTCGCGGAACGGGATCGTGTCGGCGCGCTCGCAGACCTTGAAGAGCGCGTCGACGCCGTTGAAGAACGCCTCCCACGCGTCCTTCGCGGCCGGCAGCGCGAACAGAGCATTCGCGTAGCCTTCCGCGTACAGCTCGTCGAGCCGCAGGGTCGGACCGTAGACCGGTTTCTTGTCGAACAGCAGGATCAGCGGCACGGTGCTGCCGCGCGCCCAACTCGAGAGGTCGTAGATCGAGAACGGCCCGTCCTCGGGCAGCATCATCAGCCAGGGCGGCAACGACGGTAATCCGGCCCAGTCGTAGGCACCGATCAGCGCCAAGTGCATCTTGGTGAAGATGCGCGCTTGCGTGATGCCGCCGCGCGCCAGGATGTACGTGCGCGCACGCGCGAGCGCCGGGTCGTCGAGCGGGACGCCGAGCATGCGCAGCGCGAGATACGCTTCGATCGTGACGCTCAGCTCACCGCCGTCGCCGTAGGCCAGCTCCCACCCGCCGTGTTCGCGCTGCTCGCCGCGGAAGTACGCCTCGGCGCGTGCCTTCGGAACGCGGTCGAACGTGCCCCAGACGTGGTGCAGCAGCAGCACCTCGGCGGTGATGGTCACATTGGATTGCAGCTCCGCCCACCACCAACCCTCGGGGTGCTGGAGGCGGAAGAGTGCGTCGACGGCGCGGGTGATCGCGCCGTCGAGCGCCGAGGCGGGGTCGTCTTCCAGATGCTGCGAAGCTGCGGTGTTGATGCTCAACGGTGTACGAACGTGTGCTTGGATTGCCGCTGCGGCGTGGGTGGGATTGATCGTGGCCCGGGGACGGTTTTGGGACGCGAGCGCCGACGGCCTTCGTGAGCCGACGCCCGGCGAGCCCGCACCCGACGTTCACGCCGTCGTGCCGGCTCGCGACGAGGCCGACGTCATCGCGCGGACGCTCTCATCGCTGTTGACCCAGGACTACGCCGGACGGCTGCACGTGACGCTGGTCGATGATCGGTCGGAGGACGGGACCGGTGCGCTCGCGCACGCGGCGATCGCTGCCGTCGGCGCCGACGAGCACGCCGGCGTGGTGACGGGACGGCCGCGGCCCGCGGGTTGGACCGGCAAGGTCTGGGCCCTGAGCGAAGGCGTCGCGAGCGCACGCGCCGCCGGCGCGACGCCGGCCTACTGGTGGTTCTCCGACGCCGACGTCGAGCACGATCCGCAGACGCTGGGGCGCCTGGTCGCGACGGCGCGTGCCGATCAGCGCGGCATGGTCTCGCAAATGGTAGAGCTGCACTGCCGCTCGAGTTGGGAGCGACTGCTGATCCCCGCGTTCGTGTTCTGGTTCCGCATGCTCTACCCGTTCGCGTGGGTCGCCGACGACCGCCGCGCGACGGCGGGTGCGGCCGGCGGCTGCGTGCTGCTCGCCGATGACGCGCTGGTGGCGATCGGCGGGATCGCACGCATCCGCGGCGAGCTGATCGACGATTGTTCGCTCGCACGCGCGGTCAAGGACGCGGGCTACGGGTTGCGGCTCGAGCTGACGACCCGCTCGCGCAGCGTGCGTCCTTATGCCGGACTCGGCACGATTTGGTCGATGGTCGCGCGCACCGCGTACACGCAACTCGGCTATTCACCGTGGCGGCTCGCCGGCACACTTGCCGGGATGGCGCTGCTGTACGGGATCCCGGTGGTCGCGACGATCGCCGGCGTGCGCGCGCGACGCCCCGACGTCGCCGCACCCGGTGCGCTGGCGTGGGCGCTGCTCGCCGGCGCGTACGTCCCGACGCTGCGGCTCTATCGGGTGCGCGCGATCACCGCGATCGCGCTCCCGCTCGCGGCCGCGCTCTACACCGCGATGACCGTCGACTCCGCCCGCAAGCACCTGCAAGGCCACGGCGGTACCTGGAAAGGCCGCGACTTCACCCCGACCCGCGACTGACGTTCGCCGCGACGCGCGAGAGCTCGGTCAGCGCGCGGCGGACGTCGCGGATGAAGGCGTACGCCGCGCTCGGCGCGCGGACGAAGGCGAGCGCGATGCGGAGGCTGTCGATGCGGCCATCGACGATCGCGCGCTCCAGCGCGGGGAGGTCGCGGGTCGGATCGTCGCTGACGACGCGCAGCATCGTGCACGGTTGGCGGCGGCTCAGGAGCGTCGCTGCGACGTGCGTGCCTTCCATGTCGACGACGTCGGCGTGATAGCGTTGCGCGAGTGCATCGCGTTCGCGGCGGGTCGTCACGACGTGGTCGGTCGTGCAGGCGTTGACCAGCGGAAGTCGCAGCGTGTGCGCGAGCGTCTCGTCGCAGGGGTACGTGCCGGATTCGTCGCGGACGTTGCGGTAGAGGACGGCGTCGCCGACGCGCAACGCGCCGAGCGCGCCGCACAGGCCCAGCACGACCGGATACGCGTCGTGCGGGAGGACCGGCAGTTCCGCACTGCGTGCGCCGGGGCTGAATTCGACGATCGGTGCGTTCGGGTGCGCGCGGCGGACGGCGGCCGCTTCGGCGCCGCGCGGGACGAGCAGCGTCGGCCGGATCACGTCGTATGGCGCTCGCCGCGCCAGTGCACCTCGCGGCCACCGTAGGCGGCGGCCCAGACCACCAGGCCCAGCGTGTCGCGCAGCGGGACGAGCCACGGCGCGTCGGGCGCCGGTGCGTCGAACGCACGCCGTGCGGCGCGCGCGAGCGCGAACCGCAGCGCGGCGGCGACGGCGAGCACCACCAGCGCACGCGGGCGATTGCGGCTGAGCGCGACGTAGAGCGCGGCGAGCGGCAACGGATACGTGATGAAGAGGCCGGCGTAACCACCCGGCCGCAGATGCCGGTGCGTGCGTGCCCAGCGCAGCTCGTGGTGCCACAGCGCCGTGAGCGAGGGCTCGTCGACGACGTTGCCGACGACGTACGTCGAGAGCTCGACGCGAAAGCCCGCCTGTGCGACCAGCTCGCCGAGCATCGCGTCGTCGGCGATGTGCGCGCCGATCGCATCGAGCCCGCCGACCTGCTCGAACAGCGCGCGGCGCACCGCCATGGTCGAGCCGAACGTGAAGCGGACCGGCCCGAGCGCCTGCGCGACCAGGACCGAGGGTGCGAAGTGCTCGTGGTTGGCCATCGCGCCGAGCGCCGACGCCACCCCCGGCATCGGCTCGCCGCGGTACAGGCACGTCACCGCGCCGACTTGCGGGTCCTCGAACGGTGCGACGACCGCGAGCAGCCAGTCCGGCCCGACCCGCATGTCACTGTCGGCGATGACGAGCAGCTCGCCGCGCGCGTGCGGCATCATCGCCGACAGCGTATTCGCTTTCGGATTGCGGTGCGCCGCCGGACGGCCGTCGCCGGTGACGACGCGGACGCGATCGGGAAACTCGGCTGCGATCGCGCGCGCGGCCACGAGCGCCGGATCGTTCGGATCGCGCGCGCCGAGGATCACTTCGACCTCCGGATAGTCCTGATCGCAGAACGAGCGCAGCTTCTGGACGAGCAGGGTCTCGTCGCCGTGCAGCGGCTTGAGGACGGTAACCCGTGGCGCGCGGCTCGCCGGCCGCCGGGGGCGGCGGGCGAACGCGTGCACGCGCGAGAGCGCGAACGCCGTGTAGCCGATGCCGGCGAGCGTCGCGCCGAGTGCGGCGCCGGCGGCGAGCGCGCGCAGATCAGCTCGCACGGCGCAGATCGGCGAACGCGATGCGTTCGACGTCCTGGCCACGCAAGAGCGCGGCGACCGCGGGGCTGGTCAATGCGGCCAGCTCGTCTTCGAGCTGGTAGTCGGTCAACGCCGGATCGATCCCCGGCCAACGGCCGGTCGCGCAGTGGAAGAAAACCTCGGTGACGCCGGGGCCCAGCTCGCCGAGCAACGCGGTCACGCGCGCCGGCGTCATGCGGCCGACGTCGGAGAGCCCGAGGACGCGATCGTTGTGCGCGAAACCGCCCGCGTCGAGCCGTGCGCGCATCATCGCCAGCCACGGCGCGAGCAGATAGGCGTTCGCGAACCGCAGACCGCGCAAGTCGCCGGTCGCGCGCCACGACGGGCCGAACGGCTCGTAGGGGATGCGGATCGGGGGGCTGCCGTACTCGCGCGCGATCCGCAGGATCAACCCGAACACGGTCGGGTGCAGGTGGAAGTGCGACTGCGCGTTGACGTGGTCGAACGGCAAACCGCTGGCCGCGAATGCCGCGAATTGCGCGCGGATCTCGGCTTCGAGCTGCCGCCGTGCGCGCGGCTGGAAGAAGTAGCGCACCCCGGCACGCGCGAGATCGGCGGTGAACATCCCGTCGGGGCCGACCAGGTCCGGCACCTGCTCGGGCGAGAGGATCGGCCGGCCGCAGACGACGACGACGTGCAGTCCGACGCCGAGCCGCGGCAAGGAGCGCGCGCGACGGATGGCGTCCTCGGCGGCCGGTTCGGCCACCATCAGGCTGGTCGCCGTCAGGATG
>JBEKAU010000219.1:0-5226 GCA_050015755.1 Vulcanimicrobiaceae bacterium
CGCGGCGGCCAGCACGTCACCGACCAGTCACCCGAGGACAAGTTCCAGGCGCTCGAGAAGTACGGCCGCGACCTGACCAGGGCCGCCGCGGACGGCAAGCTCGACCCGGTGATCGGGCGTGACGACGAGATTCGCCGCGTGATCCAGGTGCTCAGCCGGCGCACCAAGAACAACCCGGTGCTGATCGGAGAGCCCGGCGTCGGCAAGACGGCGATCGCCGAGGGCCTCGCCCAGCGCATCGTCTCCGGCGACGTGCCCGACGGCCTCAAGGACCGCCGCGTGGTCGCGCTCGACATCGGTGCGCTGATCGCCGGCGCCAAGTACCGCGGTGAGTTCGAGGACCGTCTCAAAGCGGTGCTCAAGGAGGTCCAGGACGCGGGCGGCAATGTCGTGCTGTTCATCGACGAGCTGCACACGATCGTCGGCGCCGGCGCTTCCGAGGGCGCGGTCGACGCCGCCAATCTGCTGAAGCCGATGCTCGCCCGCGGTGAGCTGCGGGCCGTCGGCGCGACCACGCTCGACGAGTACCGAAAGTACATCGAGAAGGACGCCGCGCTCGAGCGCCGCTTCCAGCCGGTGTTCGTCGACCAGCCCTCGGTCGAGGATACGATCTCGATCCTGCGCGGGTTGCGCGACCGCTACGAAGTCCATCACGGCGTGCGCATCAAGGATGCCGCACTGGTGGCGGCTGCCGTGCTCTCCAACCGCTACATCGCGGACCGCTTCTTGCCCGACAAGGCGATCGACTTGGTCGACGAGGCCGCGGCTAAGCTGCGCACCGAGATCGACTCGATGCCGGCCGAACTGGACGAAGCTTCGCGCCGCATGATGCAGCTCGAGATCGAACGGCAGGCGCTGCGCAAGGAAAGCGACGACGCATCGAAAGATCGGCTGCAGAAGCTCGACGCGGAGTTGGCCGAGCTGCACGACCAGACCGATGGCCTGCGCGTGCGCTGGCAGCGCGAAAAGGATGCCGTCGACCAGACGCGCACCCTGCGCGAGCAGATCGAGGCCACCAAGGTCGAGATCGAGCGCGCCTCGCAGGCCGCCGACTACGCGAAGGCTTCCGAGCTCAAGTACAGCCGTCTGGCCGACCTGGAGCGACGGCTGCACGAGCACGAGGCGGCGCTGGGCGATTCGACCTCGCGCCTGCTCAAGGAAGAAGTCGACGAAGAGGACATCGCGCAGGTCGTCAGCCGCTGGACGAAGATTCCGGTCAGTAAGCTGCTCGAAGGCGAGATCCAGAAGCTGCTCACGCTCGATGCGGAACTGCATCGGCGCGTGATCGGTCAGGACGAGGCCGTCACCGCGGTCGCTGAGGCGATCGTGCGTGCGCGCTCGGGCCTGGGCGATCCGAATCGTCCGTTGGGTTCGTTCCTGTTCCTCGGACCGACCGGCGTCGGCAAGACCGAGCTGGCGCGCGCGCTGGCCGAGTTTCTGTTCGACGACGAACGCGCGATGGTGCGCATCGACATGTCGGAGTACGGCGAGAAGCACAGCGTCGCGCGACTGCTCGGCGCACCGCCCGGATACGTCGGCTACGACGAAGGCGGTCAGCTGACGGAACCCGTGCGGCGACGCCCGTTCTCGGTGCTCCTCTTCGACGAGGTCGAGAAGGCGCACCCCGACGTGTTCAATGTCTTCCTGCAGATCCTCGACGATGGTCGGCTCACCGACGGTCAGGGTCGCACGGTCGACTTCAAGAACACGATCGTGATCATGACCTCGAACATCGGCTCGCATCGGATTCTCGACTACGGTGGAGATCTGGGCGGTGCCGAGTACGCGGTCATGCGCGCGACGGTGCTCGACGAACTGCGCCAACACTTCCGTCCGGAGTTCCTCAACCGCATCGACGAGACGGTCGTCTTCCACGCACTCACCCAGGACGAGCTCAAGCGGATCGTCGAGATCCAGCTCGACCGCGTGCGGGCACGCCTGATCGAGCGCCGGATCAGCATCGAGGTCACCGACGAGGCGAAGGTCCATCTGGTCAAGGTCGGCTACGACCCCGCCTACGGCGCGCGCCCCCTCAAGCGTGCGATCCAGCGCGAAGTCGAGACGCCACTCGGCCGTAAGATCCTCGCCGGCGAGGTCCGTCCCGGCGACGTGGTTCGCATCGCCCTCGACATCGACAAGGGCGCCCTGACCTTCACCGTGGTCGAGGCGCTCCCCGACCTCCCGGTCGTCCTGCGCTGACCGCGGCGTAACCCAGGCACCACCGCTCGGGGAGTCCAATGGACTCCCCGATGTCGTCTGTCGAGGATGGGAAGCGCGCCGCCGGCTTTGCGGCGGTCGACCGCTACGTGCGCGATGGTACGTGCATCGGTCTGGGGACCGGCACAACGGCGTACTGGGCCGTCGAGCGCGTCGGTGAGCGCGTTGCGGCGGGCGAGCACATTCGCGCGATCGCGACGTCGAGTGCGACGGCAGAGCAATGCGCGCGGCTGAACATCCCCGTGCTGGCGTTCGGCGCCTGCGAGATCGACGTCGCGATCGACGGTGCTGATGAAGTCGCCGCAGATTGGTCCCTCACGAAGGGCGGCGGCGGTGCGTTGTTCCGCGAGAAGGCCGTCGCGCTCGCCGCGAAGCTGTTCGTCGTGATCGTGACGCCCGAGAAGGTCGTTGAGAAGCTCGGCGCGTTCGCGACACCGGTCGAAGTCGTGCCGTACAGCCTGCCGTACGTCGCGCACGCGATCGAGACTGCCTTCGCCGTGAGCGTCCAGCAGCGCAGCGCCGGTAGCACCGCGTTCGTCACCGACAACGGCAACGCAATCCTCGATTGCCGCTTCGGCGAAATCGCTGACCCCGGCGCACTCGACGGAGAGCTACGCGGCATCCACGGCGTCGTCGCCACCGGCCTCTTCACCGGCCTGACCGATGCCGTGATCGTCGGCGACGAGAACGGCGCACGGGACCTAACCCGCTGACGCCCCTTGGCAACGGCAAGCGCGCGCAGTATACTGGGGGCGGAGTGACAGTCTGTTGCAACGGAACCCGAGCAATCGGGTCCCGCTGTCGTTCCCGAGGGCTGGCTAGCTCGCGAAGACCTTTTCGCGCTTGCGGGCTTTGAGGCGGTCGGTTTCGTCGAGGAGACGCTTGCGCAGGCGGATTGACTTCGGGGTCACTTCGACCAGCTCGTCGTCCTCGATGAACTCGATGGCACGTTCGAGTGACATCTCTTCGGCCGGCGGCATCTTGAAGTTCTCGTCGGTGCCGGCGGCGCGCATGTTGGTCAGCTTCTTGGCGCGCACCACGTTGATGGCGACGTCCTTGTCGTCGTTGGCGCGACCGACGATCATGCCTTCGTAGACCTCGACGCCGGGATCGACGAAGAAGCGGCCGCGCTGCTCGAGGCCCATCAGCGCGTAGGCGGTGACGGTGCCGGTGTCGCTGGTGACGAGCGCGCCGTTGGAACGGCCCGGGATGTCGCCGGCCAGCGGCTGGTGGGTGTAGTAGACGTGCGACATGACGGCGGTACCGCGCGAGATCGTCAGCAGCTCGCCGCGCAGGCCGAAGATCGCGCGGGTCGGCATCGTGTACTCGAGGCGGCGCGTCTCGCCGACCGTCACCATGTTCGACATCTGCGCACGACGGCGCCCGACCGACTCGATCACCGCGCCGGAGTATTCTTCCTGGACGTCGATGACGACGTATTCGACCGGCTCCATCTTCACGCCGTCTTTTTCGGTGATGATGACGCGCGGCTTGCTGACCGCAATCTCATAGCCTTCGCGGCGCATCGTCTCGATGAGGATCGAAAGATGCAGCTCGCCACGGCCGCGCACTTCGAACGTGTCGGCAGACTCGGTGTCTTCGACGCGCAGCGCGACGTTGGACTCCAGCTCGCTCATCAGGCGACCGCGGATCTGACGCGAGGTCAGGTACTTCCCTTCGCGACCCGCGAACGGCGAGGCGTTGACCATGAAGTACATCGAGACCGTCGGCTCGTCGACCGCGATCGCGTCGAGGCCCTCGGGAATGGCGGCGTCGGCGATCGTGTCGCCGATGTTCAGCCCGTCGATGCCCGAGACGCAGATGATGTCGCCGGCGGTCGCCTCCTCGACTTCGATGCGCTCGAGGCCGTGGAAACCGAGGATTTTCGTCAGTCGCAGACCGTTCTCGACGGTGCCGTCGCGTGAGACCTTGGCGATCGGCGAATTGACCTTCGCGCTGCCGCGGAAGACGCGGCCGATGCCGATGCGCCCGACGTAGCGGTTGTGGTCGATCGCCGAAATGAGCATCTGGAAGCCGCCGTCCTCGGCGGGTGCCTCAGGGACGCGCTTCTTGATCGTCTCGAACAGCGGCTCGAGATCTTCGCTCGTGTCGTCGAGCTCGTACTTGGCGACGCCGGCCTTGCCGTTGGCGTAGACCACTGGGAAATCGGCCTGCTCGTCCGAGGCGCCCAGCTCGATGAAGAGGTCGAAGACTTCGTCGACGACTTCCACCGGGCGGGCATCTTTGCGGTCGATCTTGTTGATGACGACGATCGCGCGCAGGTCGAGCTCGAGTGCCTTGCGCAGGACGAAGCGGGTCTGCGGCATGACGCCTTCGGCGGCATCGACCAGCAGGACGACCCCTTGCACCATCTGCAGCACGCGCTCGACCTCACCGCCGAAATCGGCGTGG
Organism: Vulcanimicrobiaceae bacterium; assembly: GCA_050015755.1. GTDB lineage: Bacteria > Vulcanimicrobiota > Vulcanimicrobiia > Vulcanimicrobiales > Vulcanimicrobiaceae > Vulcanimicrobium. The sequence goes on from JBEKAU010000219.1 coordinate 4,630, forward strand.
CCGGGAGTGTCGACGATGTTGAACTTGACCCCGCCATGATCGATGGAGGTGTTCTTCGCGAGGATGGTGATGCCGCGCTCGCGCTCGAGCGGGTTCGAGTCCATTGCTCGCGTCTCGGTGTGCTGTCCCTCGCGGTAAATACCGCTTTGCTTGAACATCGCATCGACGAGCGTCGTCTTGCCGTGGTCGACATGCGCGATGATCGCGACATTGCGGATATCGGACCGCGTCCGGGTGGAGGCCATACGGATCATATCCTACCATGGGCGTCGAGGAGGGCGCTCCTGGTTAGGTCGGCGAACGGCCGACTATGATAACCGCCTGGCTGCTCGGGGTGGCATTGCCAATCGGAAGCTTCCCGGCGCACCTCCGGGGGACGGATCCTCGTTTCGGCGCGACCTGTGCTGCGGTGGATACGATTTTCACGGCCGTTACCGAGATCAACGTCGACGTGAGTTTTGCGGAGCTCTATCTCCAGGAACCCCGGGTATCACGCCCCAGGTACCGCGTCGAGCCTCTTCGCATACGGCTTGCCGAATCGGACCAGGCGATCAACGCCGCCACATCGCTCCTGGGTCGGGTGCGCGATACGCTGAC
>JBEKAU010000220.1:0-5209 GCA_050015755.1 Vulcanimicrobiaceae bacterium
AGAGCGCGCCGATCACTGCCGAGAGGACGCTGGTGAACGAGACGTCGGGCGTCGCGGGCGTGCCGGACTGATAGAGCTTGAGCAGTTCGCCGGCCGCGACCAGCGCTGCCGCGCCGCCGCCGGCGCCGTTGAAGATCGCGACCATCTGCGGCATCGCGGTCATCTTCACGCGCTGCGCGGAGACGATTCCGACCGCTGCGCCGACGATCAGCGCCGCGCCGACGACGATCCAGTTGACGATCCCCTGCGTGAGCACCGCGACGACCGCGATCAGCATGCCCAGCGCGCTGATACGGTTGCCCAGCCGGGCGGTCTTCGGCGAGCTCAGGTAGCGCAAGCCGACGATGAAGCAGATCCCGGTGATCAGGTACGCGATGTCGACCGGGTTGGCGAGCGCGGTGTCGGCAGTGTTCACGCCTTCTCCTCGGGCTTGGGCGCCGCCGCGCGCGGCCGGAACATCTGCAGCATCCGTTCGGTGACGGTGTAGCCGCCGAACACGTTGAGCGACGCCAGCACGACCAAGAGGAAGCCGAGCACGGGTCCGTACGGCGTATCGTGCGCGCCGGCGACCAGGATCGCGCCGACGAGCACGATCCCGTGGATCGCGTTCGTCGCCGACATCAGCGGCGTGTGCAACGTCGTCGGTACCTTCGAGATGACCTCGAGGCCCAAGAAGACGGCCAAGATGAAGATCGTGAGCTCGGTGAGCAGGTGTGCGGTCACGTCGTGTCCTTATGGGTGGACGATCTCGCCGGCGCGCACGATCGTCGCGCCGCGCGCGATCTCGTCGTCCGCGTCGAGCGCGAGCTTGCCGTCGCGCACGAGATAGGTGATCAGCGCCTGGACGTTGCGCGCGTAGAGTCGGCTCGCGTCGCTGGGCACCGTGGCCGGCAGATTGACGGCCCCGATGATGCTCACGCCGTTGGGGCTGACGACGGTCTCGCCGGCCACGGTCAGCTCGCAATTGCCGCCGGTCTCGGCGGCGAGGTCGACGATGACGCTGCCCGGTTCCATCGCGGCGACCGCCTCGGCGGTGACGAGCACGGGCGCCTTGCGGCCCGGCACGGCGGCCGTCGTCACGACGACGTCGGAACCGCCGATCGCCTTCACCATCGCGGCGCGTTGGATCGCGATCTCCTCGGCCGTCAGCTCGCGCGCGTAGCCGCCTTGGCCGGTCGCTTCGACGCCGGCGATTTCGAGGAACTTCGCGCCCAGCGACTGCACCTGTTCTTTGACGGCGGCGCGGGCGTCGTAGCCGGTGACTTGCGCGCCCAGCCGTCGCGCGGTCCCGATCGCCTGCAGTCCGGCGACGCCGGCGCCGATGATCAGCGCCTTCGCCGGCTTGACCGTGCCCGCGGCGGTGGTCAGCATCGGGAAATACTTCGGCAGCGTGGCGGCGGCGAGCAGCACGGCTTTGTAGCCGGCGATCGAGGCCTGCGAGGAGAGCGCGTCCATCGCTTGCGCGAGCGTCGTACGCGGAATCAACTCCATTGCGATCGCCGAGAGCCCACGGGTCGCGTAGCGTTCGACGGACGTCGGGTCGCCGAGCGGTGCGAGGAAGCCGATCAGCGTCGCACCGCGCGGGATCGGATCGAGCTCCGCGTCGGTCGGCTTCGCGACGCGGGTGACGATCTCGGCGTCGCGATAGACCTCGTTCCCGTCGGCGAGTTGCGCGCCGGCCGCCTCGTACGCGCCGTCGGCGTAGAAGGCGCCGCTGCCGGCACCACGCTCGAGGGCAACGGTGTGTCCGTCCTTGACGAACTTCGCGACGATCTCCGGGACGAGCGCGACGCGGCGTTCGCCCGGTGCGCGTTCCTTGGGGACGGCGATCCTCATGAGCCGACAGTTATCGCAGTGCGGTTCTCCGGTCCCTCCGTCGCCGGAATTCGGCGGCGGCGCGGGCGCCAGCGCAGGATCGGCCGCTCGAACCCGTAGGTGATCGCGCTCGAGATCGCCAGCGCCACCGGGATCGCGACCAGCGGGAAGAGCATCATCCAGGTGCGATCGAGGTGCGGATCGCCGACATACGGCGGTACGTGCCAGGTCTCGAGCTCGCGCGCGATTGGCACGTGCCAGAGGTAGAGGTTGTAGGAGATCGCGGCCAGGAAGAGCAGCGGCGGGTTCGCCAGCAACCGTTGCATCGAGCGGTACGCGAACAGCGACCCCAGCGCCGTTGCGAAGCACGCGACGGCGATCGCGGAGCGCCACTGCACGACCCACTGCTGCGGCCACTCGTGCACGAAACGATGCTGGTAACAGTCGTGGGCCAGCGCGACGTAGCCGATCGCGCCGAGCACCATCAGCCCGGAAAAGAGCCAGCGGCGATTGGCGAGCAGCGGGCGACGCTCGATCGCGACGTAGGCCCACGCGCAGAACATCCCGGCGGCGAAGAAATCGAGATATGCCGGCAACTGCGCCAGCCGCTGATCGATGTAGTAATGGTCGGCGCGGAAACACCAGATGCGGTAGGCGTTCGCGACCGCGAACATCCCCAGCGTGGTCGCACGCGGCCAACGCACGAACGCCCAGCACAGCAGTGGAAAGATCAGGTAGAACTGCACCTCGGTGCCCAGCGACCACATGACGCCGTCGATCGTGCCGTACGACGAGGCGAACCATACGTGCACGAACAGCAGGTGGTAGACGACGTCGCGCGCGGCGGCGAAGAACGACGGGTACGTCTGAAACCCGATCGCGATCAGCACCGCGATGCACAGCACGTACGACGGCACGATCTTGAGGAAGCGCCGGGTGTAGAAGTGGCGCCAGGTCGGCCGCGGCGCGCCGCTCGCATGCGCCTCGACGAACGGCAGCACGATGACGAAACCGGAGATGAAGAAGAACAGCGCGACACCGAGGAAGCCGGTCTCGGCCAAGGGCTGGAACGTCAGCCCGATGCTCGGGAACTCGACGGCCTGCCAACTGATCTGCCAATAGTGAAACCAGACGACCAGCAGGATCGCGATCCCACGAAAGCCGTCGATCGTCGCAATACGGCCCCCGCGCGCGAGACCCATGCGGGATGCTTGGCGCGTCCCGCGTGGGGGGCCTGCGATGGCTAGCGGACGACCAGCGCGCGCGTGTTGACGACGGCCATCGTCTCGATCTCGTCGGGCCGGAAGCCGGCTGCGAGCATCCGGTCGGCCATCAAGGCGAAGCCGGTCTCGACGGCCGGGTTGAACGGCTGACCGAGGTCGGTCGAGATGAACGAGCTGCGCGGGCCGCTGGCCCGGATGTTGGCGAACATCGTCTCCCAGGTCGTCTTGCCGGTGTACGCGGTGGTGAAGCAGCGCTCGAGGAACGCGCCGCGCTCCGCCAGCGCCGCCTGGTCGCGGCCGGAGATGTTCTGCGAGGGGAACTCGGGGTGGGTGATGACGATGCGTTTGACGCCGTGCGTGAGCGCGGCGTCGACGACGGCGAAGATCTCATCGCGGCTCAGATGCCCGGTCGCCAGCACGAGATCGTGCGCCGCGATCACGCGCAGGACGTCGATCACCTCCGGCAGCACCTCGCCGCCGTCGTCGACGACCAGAACCGGCTCGGAGACGAAGCCGCGCGCGCGCAGATCGCGCTGCATCTTCGCCCACATCGGCACGATCTCGCCTTCTTGCGGGTGCGAGCGTCCGATCGGCTCGTTGAGCGCATCGAAGGTCGGGAACCACACGACGCGCGCGCCTTCGAGCGCGGCGATCTCGACCGCCATCGCGTTCATCCCGCCGACCGCGTTGTTGAGCGTGATCGCGCCGATCGCGTGCGCGCCTTGGACGACGCGGTTCACGACCTGCGCGCGTTCGGCGGTCGGCACGTAGTGGCTCTTGAGGACGAAGCCGGCCAGATCGTACTCACCGTATTGCTCGGCCAGCGTCACGTCGTCGACGCGACGCTCCATGACGTCCGGCGCGACGTGAACGTGCAGATCGTAGGCACCCTTGACGAGAGCGCGGGCGCGATCGCTCGCGCGCTCCTCGGTAGTGTCGGCGTGCGCACACATCAGCTGCGGCACGCCATTCTGGCGCCAAAATTGTTGCCAATCATATGAGCCGGATTGGCCGGGCGAAATCCGCCTCCTCTCAGCCCACCACGGCCTTGATGCGATAGCGGGGCGCCGGTGTTGCGGCGAAGAGCTGCGGCCGCAGGGCCTCGCGAAGTGTCTCGAACGCCTCCCAGTCGCTCGCGTCGGAGAGCGGCGGAATCGTGACCAACTCGCCGAGGTCGAGTCCCGCCAGCGATGCGTCGACGCAGTCCTCGGCGGTCATGAAGCGTGCGCGATTCTCCGCCGGCATCGCGGAGACGGGTGCACCGGCGAGATCCCACAGCTCAGTGATCGTCCCGCCCGGCAGGACGGCCTGCACGCGGATACCGCGGTCACTCAGTTCGTGGTGCAGTGAGCGGCTGAACGCGAGCACGTAGGCTTTGCTCGCGCCGTACACGCCGTTGAGCATCTCCGGCACGAGCGCGACGACCGAGGCGATGTTGACGATCGTTCCGGCGCCGCGGGCGACGAAGCCAGGCACGGCCGCATAGGTCAGGCGCGTCAGCGCCGTGACGTTGAGTTCGATCATCGCTTCCATCGCGTCGACGTCGGAGCCGAGCAGCGGCGTGACGGCCGCGACGCCGGCGTTGTTGACGAGCATCGCGATCGGTCGCTCGCGCAGTGTCGCTTCGACGCGGTGCAGATCGTCAGGGGCGCCGAGGTCGGCGACGAGCACGTCGATCTGCCGGCTGGTTTCGCCGCGCAGACGCTGTGCCAAGGCGTCGAGTCGCTCGCGATTGCGTGCAACCAGAATCAGATCGTAGCCGCGGTGCGCGAGGCGATCGGCATAGACGGCGCCGATGCCGGACGAGGCGCCGGTGATCAGCGCGGTGCCGAGGGTGGGGGATGTCATTGATGGGTTCTCCTGAAGGATGTTGCTGGTCACTCGGTCAGTGCGCCGAGGCGTTCGTCGTTGGCGATGCCGAGCAACGTCGTGCGGAGTTCGTCCGCGGCGGCGTGCCCGAAGGTCGTGTGAAAATGATCTTGCGCCGCCTGCCACAGCGGCTGCGCCGCGCGCAGCTTCGCGGCACCGCGCCCGGTCAGGACGACGTGCCGGCGGCGTCGATCCTGCGCGCTGGTGCGCAGCGCGACGAAGCCGTCGCGTTCGAGTGGGCGCAGGTTGTGCCCGAGCGCCGAGCGGTCGACGACGAGCGCCGCTGCCAGCTCCGCCATCGT
>JBEKAU010000221.1:0-5196 GCA_050015755.1 Vulcanimicrobiaceae bacterium
CTCGGGCGTCGGCCGCGGAGAGGTGGCAGAGTGGTCGAATGCACTCGCTTGGAAAGCGAGCATACCGCAAGGTATCGGGAGTTCGAATCTCCCCCTCTCCGCCAGCGCCTCCGATAGGCCGCTCAGCCGGTGCGAAGGACGCGGAAGAACGTCACCACACCCATGACGATCGCCGGCAGCAAGAAGCAGAAGACGACCGGCGGACGACTCTCCGGCGGCATATATTGCGAGAAGACCGAGAAGATCGCGCCCAGGAGAAGCGTGACCCACGCCCATTGCGCGAGCAGCGGGACGATGCCGCTGCGAGGCGGCTGGGCCGCCAGCCAAGCCCCTTGGGACCACCGGCCCGCAGCAGCGCGCGCCAGGCGGTCACCCGTGTCCTCTGAAACGCGCAACAAGCCGATCTCCGGACTGCCAAAGCTCAGTGTAACCATCGGCGTGAAAAGGAACGTCGTATTCCTGACACTGATGTCTTCCCACGGGACGAAAAAGTCGCGGCAGAACGGTCCGAACAGGCGCAGAATTCCGACGCGCAGTCCGGACGGGCAGGCGCTCAACATCAGGATGCCCCGCATCGCGACGCCGAACCCCATCGCACCACTCTGAAACCAAAGTCGTAACAGTGGCTTCTCCGAGCGGTTCGGGAATCGCGCCACGAGCGTAAACCAGCCCGCCATCATCGCGAGCAACGTCGAGATCACCAGCCAAAGCGCGGCGAAGCCCAGGAAAAGTAGCGCCGGAAACTGCGGAGCGGGAGCCGCCGAATTCATCGTCGCGTGTGCAGGAGACGCGTGGTCAGATGCGGGCCGGGTGCCAGATCGTCTTGACTTCGGTGAAGGCGAGGACGCGTTGCAGCTCGTTGTACGCCTCGGTGAACCACTGCGCGCGTTCGGGCGTCGGCTCGAAGTGGGTGCGCTTGACGTTCTCGGCGCCGAGTGAACCGAGTTTCTTCACCGTCTCGACGTCGAGACCGAAGGTGAGCAGCGCGTTGACGTCCATGTGACCGGCGAGCACCGGTGCCAGTTCGCTCGCAAGGCCGGTCAGTACGTTGCACGCGGCGCCCGGGAGATCGCTGGTCGCGAGACACTCGGCGAAGACGATCGCGGTGCGTGGGTCGCGCTCGCTCGCGACAACGACCACGGCATTGCCGCTGACGAGCGCCGGGACGACCGCCGTCACCAGGCCGAGCAGCGCCGGCTCGGCGGGGGCGATCACCGCGACGACACCGGTTGGTTCGGTCGTCGAGAAATTGAAGTGCGGTCCCGCAACCGGATTGCGGGTCGAGGCGAGTGCGACGTACTTGTCGCACCAGCCGGCGTACCAGACGGTGCGGTCGATCGCCGCGGTGACCTCGGCCTGCGCGCCGGCTTCGTCGACCGTGCCGCCGCGCACCAGCTGCGCCGCCAACTCCGCGGAGCGCGCTTCCATCATCTCGGCGAGTCGGTAGAGCACCAGGCCTCGCAGTGCCGGCGATTGCGCGCTCCACGCGGCGGTTCCGGCGCGCGCGGCGAGGACGGCGTCGCGGACGTCTTTGCGCGAGGCGTGCGCGACGTTCTCGCCGTCGATGTTGTCGCTGCGAGCGGATTCGCTCCGCGCGAACGCGCCGTTCACGTAGAGCTTGTACATCTTGCGGATCGCAACGCGTCCCTCGTGGTCGTCCATCGACCGCAGGAGTTCCGGCGCGCGCGCTGCCTTCCTACGCGGTGCCGGCGCGGGTGGAGTCGCGGCGGCGGTTGAGTGCCCGGTGCGCATCGCACGGGCTCAGGCCGCAGCGGCCCAGCTCTTCGCGGGCGGTGCAGCCGCAGCCCCAACGGTGCTCGTCGACCGCCGGGCGGTTCCGGTGCGCGTACGAGAAGGTCCGGGCGGGCCGCCCCAGGACGGTCGACAAAAACGAGAAGGAGTGGTCGTCGTAACCCATTGGACGTCATCCCCTCTGGCAACGAGCAGCGCACCATGACGTCGCCCGGAAACCCGAACGAGCGAGCGGTGCGCTTCCTCGGACTCGATCTTGCATGGCTGCCGAAGAATCCTTCCGGCTTGGCCGTGCTCGGTGCCGACGGCAGCTTGCTCGACCTGCAATGCGATCTGACCGACGACGCCGCCGTGCTGGCCTGGATACGGCGGTGGCGCGGCTCATTCGGAGCGATCGGGATCGATATGCCGACGATCGTCCCGAACCTGACCGGAAGCCGGCCGTGCGAGCGGGCCGTCCACGCCGCCTATGGACGGTTCGCTGCCGGACCCTACCCGGCGAATCGGGGCCTGGTGCCGTTCGCCGGCGGCGGCCGCGCGGCGGCGCTGCTCGGCGAACTGGCCGCCGACGGTGTCGTCCATACCTGCGAGGTCGCGCCGCGCGATCCACGCACGGTCGCGTTCGAAGCCTTTCCGCACCCGAGCGCCGTGGCGCTCTTCGCACTGCCGCGGATCCTCGGCTACAAGAAGAAGGCGCGGCCCTGGCCCGAGGTGTGGGCCGCCTGGGCCGAGTACCGCCGTCTCCTGGGGCAGCTGGCCGACGCCGATCCGCCGCTGCATCTGCCGGCCAGCGTTCCGAGGTCGGTCGCCGACCTACCGAAGCGGAGTTACAAGCGCTGGGACGACGCGCTCGACGCGATCTTGTGCGCATACGTCGCGTCCTGGGTGTGGCATCACGGGACCCGGGCGCCGCACGTGCGGGTGTTCGGCGACATGGTCGAGGGTCACATCGTCGTGCCCGATCTTGCGGCGTTCCCGCCCCTGGCGTGAGATCGCCGACAAGTTGGGTACGCTTGCTTCGTGACGACCAAGACGAAGACGAACGGTCAGCCTTTTCTGACCGACATCAAAGAGTTGCGTGAGCGCGCTCGCCAGGAACTCGAAAAGGGCGCGATTACGGACAACTACGAGCTCGATCCCAAACAGGCGATCGGGCTGCTGCAGGGCGCGCTTGCAACCGAGATCGTCTGCGTCCTGCGCTACACGATGCACTATATCGCCGCGACCGGGATCGCGAGCGACGGACCCAAGGACGAGTTCAAGGAGCACGCGGACGACGAGCGTCGGCACATGCAGCTGATTGCCGACCGCATCAATCAGCTCGGCGGCACCCCGAACCTCGATCCCGAGGGACTGGCGATGCGCTCCGCGACCGAGTACGGCCCGGGCGACCTCGACCTGGTCGGGATGCTCAAGGAAAATCTGATCGCCGAACGCATCGCGGTCGAGCATTACCGCGACCTGATCCGCTTCTTCGGCGAGAAGGACCCGACCACGCGGGTCATGCTCGAAGGCATCCTCGCCCAGGAGGAGGACCACGCGAACGACATGCACGACCTGCTGGTCGCGCACGAAGGAAGGCCGATGCTGCCTCGGGACTAGGAGCGAGTCGGGCGTGCCCGACTCGTGACGACGGGCGGATCGGGCGAAGCCCGACCGCAAAGGATTCGCCGTCAGGCGAATCCATTAGTCCCGTGTGCATCTGATCTGCGTCCGGCATGGCCGGACGGCGTGGAATGCCGAGCGGCGATTCCAAGGCCATAGCGATATCCCCCTCGACGACGAAGGCCGCGCTCAAGCGCGCGGCCTCGCGGCGTTGCTGCGCGAGGACCCGATCGACGTCGCCGTCTCGAGCGACCTGAGCCGTGCGGTCGAGACGGCGCGCATCGTCTTGGGCGATCGTGCCGTCCGGTTGCGCCTCGATCCGGCCTGGCGCGAGATGCAGCTCGGCGACTGGGAAGGCCTGACGTGGGAGCAGATCCTCGCGGCCAACCCGGACCTGGTCGACATGAAGGAGATGACGCCGCGCACCTACGCCGCGCGCGGCGGTGAGTCGTTCGACGATCTCTGCGTTCGCATCGCCGGCGCGGTCGCGGGCGTGCAGGCGCAGACGCCGCCGAACGGGACCGCGCTCGTCGCGACGCACGCCGGCGTGTTACATGCGCTGCTGCGCGTGCTGCTCGGCGAAGCGGAGAGCAAAGCGCTCTCCGTGCGCTTCGTGCCCGCCTCACTGACCCGATTCACCTTCGAGGGCGCGCGCTGGCAGCTCGACGTCCTCAACGAGACGGCGGTCGCGTCGTGACGTCGATCGCGCAGTGGCGCGAGGAGATCGTGCCGCTCGATCCGGCGAACCTGCAGGCGGCGCGCACGCGCGTCGACGCGCTGACCAAGCCACTCGGAAGCCTGGGCGTCATCGAGGACCTGGCCGTGCAACTGTGCGGGATCGCGGGCGCGGTGCCGCCGCCGCACGCCTTCGAGCGGCGCGCGGTCCTGGTCGGCGCGGGCGACCACGGCGTCGCGGCCGAGGGTGTCTCCGCGTATCCGGCCGAGGTGACCCCGCAGATGGTCGGTGGTTTTCTCGCCGAGATCGCGACCATCAACGCATTCGCCCGCGCCGTGCGTGCGCAGGTCTACGTCGCCGACTTCGGCGTGCGGGTTGCGTTCGATCCGCACCCGCGGCTGATCGACGTGCGCTGCGGCCCCGGAACGGCGAACCTCGCCCACGAGCCGGCGATCGGCCGCGCCGCGGTGGCAGGCGTGCTCGCGGCCGGCGAGGCGGCGTTTGCCGCGCTGAGAGAGCGCACGGCATTCGACGTACTCGCGCTGGGGGAGATGGGGATCGCCAACACGACCGCCGCCGCGGCGATCGTCGCTGCGTGTACCGGCGCGCCGGCGGCGCAGGTCGTTGGCCGCGGCACCGGCATCGACGATGTTCGGCTCGCGACGAAGGTCGCCGTGGTCGAGCGTGCGCTCGCGCGCGTCGAGCGCGACGACGTCGTCTCGATCGCGGCGGAAGTGGGCGGGTTTGAGATCGTCGGGCTCGCCGGTGTGCTGCTCAGCGCGGCTCGCGCGCGTATCCCGATCGTGCTCGACGGCTACATCGTCGCGGCCGCCGCGCTGCTCGCGCAGCGCATCGCGCCGCAGGCGATCGCATATTGCGTCGCCGGACACCGTTCGCAAGAGCCGGGGCACGCGATCGCGCTGCACGCGCTGGGACTCGAGCCGTTGCTCGATCTGCGGCTGCGGTTGGGCGAAGGGAGCGGCGCGGCGCTGGCGTTGCCGCTGCTCGAGGCGGCGGCGCGGATGATGCGCGAGATGAAGACCTTCGCCGAGGCCGGCGTCGCGGAGAAGGAGGAGCCGGCCTGAACGGACTGCGCGCCGCGTTCGCGTACTTCACGATCCTGCCGGTCGGTGCGGGCGAAGCACCCGGGGCGAGCACGCTCG
>JBEKAU010000222.1:0-5182 GCA_050015755.1 Vulcanimicrobiaceae bacterium
CGCTGCGCGACGCGTTTGAGCCGGCCGCATTTCGCGTCGCGCTCTCCGGAACGCCGTTCCGCTCCGATGGCACGGCGATCCCGTTCGTGCGCTACGACGGCGGCCTCTCGGTCGCCGATTTCTCGTACGACTATGCGGCGGCACTGCGCGACGGCGTGTGCCGCGCGCTGGTCTTCGCGCTGCACGGCGGTGAGGCCGAGTGGATCGCGCGCGACGGGATGCAGATGAGCGCAAGCTTCGATACCGCGCTGCGCGAGAGCAGCCATCGCTCCGAGCGCCTGCGCACGATGCTCAGCAGCGACGAATGGCTCGGCGACGTGCTCGCTCGCGCGCACCTGCGCCTGATGTCGGTGCGTGCCGAAGGGCATCGCGACGCGGGCGGCCTGGTTGCGGCCATGAATCAGGACCATGCGCGCGCGATCGCCGCGCTGATGGAGCGACGGCTCGGCGTGCGGCCGACGATCGTCGTCTCCGATCTCGCCGATGCCTCCGAACGCATCGCGACCTTTGCACGCAGCACAGATCCGTGGATCGTCGCGGTCCACATGGTCTCCGAAGGGGTCGACATTCCCCGGTTGCGGGTCGGCGTGTTCGCCTCCAACGTCGTCACCGAGTTGTACTTCCGGCAGTTCTGCGGCCGGTTCGTGCGCACGATCGACGGTGCGGTCGATCCCGAGGCGTACGTCTTCGTCCCCGACGATCTCCGATTGCGCGAACTGGCGAACGGTATCACGGTCGACGTGCGGCACGGACTGCGCGGCCGCGATGCGCTCGAGGAAGAGGTCGCAGCGCTGGCGGCTGCGCAGCGCGCCGAGCATGCCGGAGACGGTGGCCTCTACGAGGCGATCGCAGCGCGCTCGACCGACGAGCGGGTCGTCGATTTCGGGCCGCTCTTTGCGCCCGCAGCCTGGGCGGCGGGGAGCGCCGGCGAGGTGGCGACGGTCGCGTCCGCGGTGTACGACGAGGAGCCGCTGCCGATGCCGACGCTGACCAGCGCCGAGCGCAAAGAGTCGCTGCGCCGCTCGTTGCACGGCTTGGTCGCGCGCGTGTGCGTGCGCTTCGGCGTCGAGCACCGCAAGGTGCACGCGACGCTCAACCAGCGCGTGGGCGGCAGCGTCGCAACGGCGACGGAACGCGAGCTCGACCTGCGCCGGCGCGTGGCCGAGGTCTGGCTGGCGCGCGACCGCTACGACGGTTTGCGCTGACCTTCGATGATGTTCGCGACCCGGCGCCGAAGCGCCGCAGAGTGAATCACGACGATACGCGCGGGGCGGCGGACCCGCTGGACTCCCCCGAGCTGGCCGAACACCTCTCGGACGGCTTGCGCGCGCTCCTGCGGCAGGCTGATGAGGGTGACGAGGATGCTCGCGCCAAGGCCTTGCCGGCCGCGGCAGCAATCGTCGACGCCTTTGCCGCCGTCGGCCTGATCGAGTTTGCCTACCTCGCGCCCAGTGACGAGGAGGAGGACGACGGTCCGATCGCATGGTTCGAAGCCAGCGAGGCGATCTACGACAAGGAACGCGACACCGTCGTCATCGCCGGGAGCGAGATCCTCGAGGTGTATGAAGGCCCGATTACGCTCGACGATCCGCCCGACCACGAGGACGACGAGGCGTAGTGTCGGCCGGGCTGGCCGCGGGGATCTTCCTCACGTCCATTGCGCGGGCGACGTGATCGCTGACGGCCGCAAGCACCTCTGCATCCTCCCCTGACGATGGTCCGCCTGCGCGCGCTGCTGGTACCGTATCGCGAACCCGCGCTGACGGTGCTGGTCGCGATCGAGGCGATCTGGCTGTTCGTGCTCTCGCCGCTGGGCCAGGTCCACGTGCTCGCGCCGTGGGTCAACGACGCCATGACCGCGCTCCTGGTGGTGGTCGTGCTGATTCTCTGCTCCGGCGCCGGTGTCGCCGAGCTGGCCATCATCGCGGCGACGCTGCTCGACGTCGTCGCGACACTGCTGTTCCGCGTCTCGCACTCCGACGCGACGCTGATCATCGACTCGCTCGCGCGGTTGATCTTCCTGTTCACGGTGACCGCCGTCGTCACGCGTGCCGTCTTTGCCCGCGGCGAGGTCACCCACCACCGCATCCTCGGCGCGATTGCGATTTACCTGAACATCGCGTGGGCGTTCGCCTTCATTTACCGCGCCATCGATGCGCTCGCCCCGACCGCGTTCAGCGGCGCGAGCACCCACGTCGACGTCTTCACCCTCGGCCGGTTCGTCTATTTCAGCTTCACGACGATGACGTCGACCGGCTTCGGCGACATCGTTCCGACCCACCCGTTCGCCCGCAGCGCCGTCAACCTGGAAGCGCTGATGGGCCAGCTCTTCCCCGCCACGCTCTTGGCGCGACTCGTCACACTCGAGATCGAGTCGCGCCGCTCAAAGAGCGGTACGGACGGATAGCAGCGACCTCGTGCGGGCCTCGACGGTCAGCCGCCGTAGGTGAGGGATTGCTGGTCGAGGATCTCGTCGAGCACCCAAGGGTCCGCCGCGGATGTCGTCTTCGGTGTCGCGAGAGCCTCCGTGCGCGCCTGCGACGGAGTGCCACAGACCTGGACGATTTTGCTGGTCGTCGCCTCGACCGAATAGAAGTCGCCGCTCACGCTGACCGGCACGGTCGTGCGCACTGATGTACACGTGGCCTTCGTCTGCACCGTTGCCGTCGTGGAAGCCGGTACGGTAGCAGCGATACTCGCTGCGGGGACGGTGACGAGCGCCGCCGCGCTCAGGATCGCAAGATGGAACCGCATGTTCTCCTCGATGAGTGGATTGAGACACTGTCGGCCTCTGCCAAGACCATAGCTCCTCGCCACCTTGCTGTCTGTCAAGAAGAAGTTTCCATCGAAGCGGCCGATGGAGTCATCGGCCGTGCCGAACGCCAATGCTGCTTGGTTCAGCGTCGCGTCAACAATGATGCACTGCTTCAAGGAGCCGCCGGAGGGGTAAGCAGAGAACAGACGTCTCATTGCGATCGCGAGTAGACGCGGTTTCCAGCAATGACAGAGCTCGCAATGCTTACAGCGAGCATGCGTGCAACGCAGGCGAAATTCGGCGAGCTCGTCGGTTGCATCCCTCGGCTGAGCGGTTTATCCGCTGGTCGTCAAGGGTGAATCTCGTGAAAAAGTCTTACGCTTTCTTTGCTGCGGCCGCGATCGCGACGCTTGCCGTCGCGCCGTTCGCCCGTCCGGCGTTGGCCGATACGAACTCGACGGCTGCCATCGCCGTTGGCGCAGCGGCAATCGTCGGTGCCATTCTGATGGATTCGAACAACCAGCCGTACTACGTCAACAACGGTCGGCACGTCTACGTCAGCCAAGACACCGCGAACTACTATCGTGCCCACGGCAACAACCGCGGACGTCAGCAGCAACGGAACGGTCAGCACGGCCAGCACGGCCACTAGGTCAGACGGCGCGAACTAAGGGTTTGTCCGGCTCGGCCAATTGGATGTCGACCGGACCGAGCCCGCAGATGGCGATGACCACCGGCTCGGCTTCCCCGCGGCGCACGCCGTCGTAGTGCCACGTCCGCGCAATGCGCCGCACGAACGTACCGGCGGGCACCGGAACCGTGTGCGCAGGGTCGAAGTCCGCGCCGCTGTTGATCCACCACGTGCCGGAGAGGATCACGCATAGCCGATCCGTGGCATAGCTGTGCGGCGCGCTCATGTAACCGGGATACCAGCGCACCAGCGTGTAGTAGATGCCTTGGCCCGTCGGCTTGCTGTATAGGTACGCGCTCTCGATACTCTTGGGTGGTGCGCCATCTTGCGGAACGAACACGATGTCTTTGGGCAGCGTGTACATCGTCTCGCTGGTATTGATGGGACTGGCATCGGCGCTTCCCGCTAACAGCAGCGGTGCTACCCCCGCCAAGAGAGCGAGCACCTCGCGTCGATTGACACCATCTGCAGCCATCACACTCTCCTTGGGATTCGAAGGACGGTCGGCGTTGCTGGCTGTCACGTCCGCGACACGTCGATCGCATCCCTTCGAGGACGGAATGATGGAAAGCGGCACCCGTAGGCGAGGAAGCGGCGCAAGACGAAGGGCCGGGAATCTCGAGGATGTGCGTTATCGCTCGCATGGGAGCGTACGGGTCTGGTGGCTCGCCCGGTCTTCAAAACCGGTGAGGCCGTCGCAAGGCGGCTGGTCGGTTCGATTCCGACACGTTCCCGCCATGCGGCGGTGTCCGCGTTCACATGAGATTCATCTCGCGTCCTGAGCATCGTCCGAGTGCCGCTCCGCCTCGCCTTTCTCGTGCTTGCCGTCGTACTTGGGCTGACCGCGGCGCCGGCGCTCGCCGGCCCACCGTATCAGACCGATGACCCGGATCCGACCGACTACCGGCACTTCGAGATGTACATCTTCACGACGTACGAGAACGACATCGCGCCGGCGCGCCAGGTGGGCGCGAATCTGCCTTCGCTCGAAGTGAACTATGGGCTCATGCCTAACGTCCAGTTCTCGGTCGACCTCCCGTTTGCGGAAAGCCGGCCGGCGGGTGGTCCGGTCGCGCTCGGGTACGACGACATGACGGTCGGTGTGAAGGTCCGCTTTCTGCAAGAGGCGCCGGGGACGCCGCAGGTCTCGTTCTATCCGTCGGTCGAGATCCCGACCGGCAATCCGAGCGCCGGCATCGGCTCGGCGTTGCCGAAGACGTTCTTTCCGCTCTGGGGCCAAAAGACCAACGGCTCGTGGACCTACTTCGGCGGCGGCGGCCTGTGGCACAATCCCGGCGTCGACAACCGCGACTACACGTTCACCGGCTTCGCTGCCACCGATCAGGTGCGCGACGGTCTCTCCCTGGGAGCCGAGCTGTATCACCAGACGGCCGATACGGTGACGGACTTCGCCTCGACGTCGTTCGGCTTGGGGTTCGTGCAGAACCGCGGCGACCACCACGCGATCTTGGCGTCGTTCGGCCGCGCCTTCGGGCGATCGCCGTCGTTCTACGGCTACGCCGCCTACGAGATGTACCTCGGGCCGCAAGGCACGCCGGGGCTGTAGCGATGCGAATCCTCGTCGTCGAGGACGATGCGGCGTTGGCCGACGTGCTGCGCCGCGGCCTCTCCGAAAGCGGTCACATCGTCGACGTGGAGGCTGACGGGGAGTCCGGCGAGCGAGTCGGCCGCTCGTCGACCTATGACGCGATCGTGCTCGACGTCATGCTGCCGGG
>JBEKAU010000223.1:0-5877 GCA_050015755.1 Vulcanimicrobiaceae bacterium
GACAGTGTTGCGAATCTGTGAATCGGGATCTGCCGCCGCGATGTCTATGGCGGAGACGATCTGATCATCGCGTTCTTGAGGGAACCAGTACCAACCGGGCCTGCTGCCAAAATCGTCACCCAAGACGCTCCGACGCAAGAGAGCTTCCTCGATCGGTAATGGCTCAAAGCGTTCGCGAAATCGAAAAAGGACGTTTATTTCGTGGATACCAACGGCATCCGTTGACGCTCCAATATGGCTCAACGCCGCGAGCCCGACGGTATAGAGTCTCGCGGCTTCAAGTGTGTTTGCACTTTGGGGCCAAGATTCTGATGCCGAGCGCTCTTCAGCAACGAGCGTTTCTAGAAACTCTATTACGGGTGAGAGCGACGAAATCGCGTTGGGCGACGCGATGGCAAGCGCGGCGCTGTCTGGCGTGTCGTCCAATTGGGAAGCTCGATTCTCCGTTGGCTCGGAAGTACCGGGCGAAAGCTGATCGAAGAGAAGCTGAAACAGTGCCGAACGAAAGAGGTTAGTCCACTCCTCGGTTGTCTTGAAATTCTTGAAGAGCAGTTTCTTCCCAGTGACCAACATCTGCCGGAATTCCAGGACCTTTTGGAGTTGGTCGCCAGCGTCCTGGATGGAGAGTTGGTCGACCTCCTTGAAATACAGCCAAATGTCAGGGCTCCCGGTACGTTCGCGGCGTTCGACTGCCCTAGCGAACTCCTCTTCGAATCCCGAAGAGTACCGTGGATCTCCAGGGGACTGCCCCCATCGTCTATAGAGAAGGCCGACGAAAATGTCAGCCTGATCGACATCCTTATTGATTAGCGCTTGAGGACGCCCGGCATTTGGCCTGGTGTCTTCCCAACCTAACAGTTCGACGGCGACCTGTCGACCGCGCAACATCGAGAGAAGGTTGTCGACAACATCGCGTGCGGCTACTCGCTCGTCGTTTAAGTCTCCAGGTGACGCCAGGAACACATTTATGATTCGCGCCGGCTTCCGAGCTTCGCCGCCGACGGGAATGCGAGGCGCAACCGATCAACGCGGTCGAATGGCTCGTCGGCGGCGACGTCGCGATCGTAGAGGAAGAGCTGGTGTTTACGCTCCCGGCGTTCGGGCTACGATCGTTGCTCGTGCGCTTCTGACACGCAGGCGAACATCGCCCGGCGCGCGGTCGCGAAGCCGGCCGCGTCGCCGAGCGCGAGAGCGAGGTGCGCGGCCTGCTGCAGCGCCACCAGCTCGAGCCCCAGCTCGTCGGCGCCGCGCGTCGCGAGATGGCCGCGGCGCTGTGCGGAGCGTACCAGGTCGCCGACGAATTCGCGCCAGCGCACGAACATGCCGACGACCCGTTCGCGCACTGCCGGTGCGAGCACGCGGGCTTCGGCGAACGTACGCGCCATGAAGCAGCCGCCGGGGAAGACGCGCTCTTCGAGATAGGCGACGTAGTGCTCGCAGACGCTGCGCAAGCGCGGAAGGCCCGCTGGCCCGGCGAGCGCCTCGTCGACGACGTGCGCGCGGAAGACCGCCTCCGCCGCGTCGAGCGTGGCCAGCTGCAGCTGCTCCTTGCTGCCGAACAGGACGGTAATGTTCCCTTTGCTGATCCCCAGATCGCCGGCGAGCCGTCCGACGCTCAACCCGTCGAGGCCGTCGGTCGAGCAGATCTCCATCGCGCGTCGCAAGATGCGCGCTCGGCTGGCGTCGCCGCGGAGACGGCGGCCATCGCGCGCAGGTGCGCTCGCGACTGCGCTCACGCCGGGGTTGCCAGCGCGGCCTCGTCGCGCAGCGCTCGTACGCGCGCGTCGATGTCCGCCTCGGCGAGGGGCAAGAACATCTCTTCGAACTGCGCGAACAACGCGTCATCGCACGCCGCGCCGGCACCGTCGCGAATCGTGATGAAGCGCAGCGTCGTCCAGACCAGTGCAGCGAGCGCGTCGGACGACGCGTCGGAGAGCCGAGCCTCGATCGTCACCCGCTTGCGATCGCAGCGGATGACCTGCGTGACGATGCGCAGTCGCGCGCCGACACGAACCGGCCGCAGATAGCGCGCATCGTTCGCGGTCACCACCATCGCCAGGCCGGTCGTGGCGTTCCAGCGCGTGTAGTCGATCCCGTAGAAGCTGGCGATCTGCTCGGTCCGGGCCTCGATCGCGTAGTCGAGGTAGGCCGAGTTGTGGAGATGGCCGTACGGGTCGCAGTCGCGGAACTGGACCGGAACGACGCTGGACGGCTGGCGTTCGAGCGGCAACGGGATCCTCCGGCGGAGTAACAATACGTACGAACGTATATATTCTTTCTGCCGGGATTCGTCAAGCCCGGGGCGCAGCATCCGAGCGATGCGCGCGATCGATTGCGTCCTGTTCGACCTGGACGACACCCTCCACGACGACACTGCCGCCTACCGCTCGGCGGCCAAGACGGTCGCCGAGGAGATCGCCCGTGAGCGCGGCATCGACGCCCGGGCGTTGGCCGACGCCTATGACGGCGAGGCGATGGGCTTCTGGTCGGCGCTGACGGCCGAGCACCTGACCCGGGCGATCGGTGACGAGCGCCAGCGGATGTGGTACGAGGCGCTGCGCCAGGTCGGCATCGACGACGTCGCGCTCGCCGCGCGTGCCGCGCAGGGCTACGTCGAGGCGCGGGCCGACGTTCTCGCGCTGGCGCCCGGCGCGCTCGACGTCCTCGACGCCCTGCGCGTGCGCGGCTGCCGCCTGGGCCTGGTGACGAACGGCTTCGCCGCGACCCACCACGACAAGATCGACCGCCTCGGCCTGCGCGAGCGGATGGACGCCTTCTTCCTGGCCGACGAGGTCGGGATGGTCAAGCCGGATCCCGACCTCTTCCGTCACGCGTGCGCGGTGCTCGGCAGCACGCCGGCGCGCAGCGCGATGGTCGGCGACCGCTACGAGCGCGACGTCGTCGGCGCGGCCGATGCCGGCTTGTTCACCGTCCTGATCGACGTCCACGCGATCCCCATCCCGCAGGGCGCGCGACCACCCGATGCGACGGTCGCGACGATCACCGACGTGCTCGGCGTCTTGCCGCTCGCGTAGCCCCGGGAGCCGGGCGCCGGCAGGGCGAACCTGCCGGCCATGACAGAGCAACCGGTCGAGAGCGTCTTCGCGCGTGCATGGACGCTGCTGACCACCAATTGGATCATC
Source organism: Vulcanimicrobiaceae bacterium (assembly GCA_050015755.1). Classification (GTDB taxonomy): domain Bacteria; phylum Vulcanimicrobiota; class Vulcanimicrobiia; order Vulcanimicrobiales; family Vulcanimicrobiaceae; genus Vulcanimicrobium. Next base: position 3,144 of record JBEKAU010000223.1, read on the forward strand.
ATCGTCCCCGGCGTCATCGTCGGCATCATCGTCGGCGTCGCCAGTGGGCTGCTCGCGCCGGCGTACGTGACGTACGACGCGAACGGGGTGCCGGTCACGAGCGTCTCGGCGAGCGTGTTCGGCAGCGCGGTGCTCGCGCTGATCGCCCTGATCGGATACATCGCCACGGTCGCCTATACGACCGGAATGGCCGGGGCGGCCTGGACCCGCGGCGTGACCTCGCTCGCCGACGGCACCGCGATTTTCGAGCGGGACTTCAGCCGCATCGTGATCGTTGCGGTCGCGCTGCTCGTGCTGGCGGTGATCGCGGTGATCCTCGCGATCCCGACCCTCGGCCTCTCGCTGGTCGCCTTCTACCTCTTCACGCTGTATGCGATGCCGTCGGCGATCGTCGGCGACCGTCCGGCGATGGACGCGATTCGCGAGTCGTTCGCGCTGACCGTGGCCCGCTTCGTCCCCACCTTGATCATCGCGATCGTCATCTTCGTGCTCAAGTTCCTCGGCGGCGTGATCGGCGGCGTGTTCCACTTCACGCCGCTCATCGGGCCGATCATTGCGGCTATCATCACCCAGATCGTGGTGGCCTACGCGGCACTGGTCGTGGTCGGCGAGTACCTGAACCTGCAGCAGGCCGGCCGGATCCCGCCGGCGACCGTGACGCCCGGCCCGTAGCGGGGCGACCGAGCGGGTGCCCGGGTCGCGGGCAGCAACCCTCGGGCCGGAAAAGCGGTCATATGTTCGATGCCGGACGGGACCACGCACGCCCTCGACGCGATCGTCATCAAGGGCGCACGCGAGCACAACCTCAAGAACGTCGACCTGACCCTCCCCCGCAACCGGCTGATCGTGATCACCGGCTTGTCGGGGTCCGGGAAGTCGTCGCTCGCTTTCGACACGATCTACGCCGAGGGACAGCGCCGCTACGTGGAGTCGCTCTCGTCGTACGCCCGGCAGTTCCTGGGGCAGATGGAAAAGCCCGATGTCGACTACATCGAAGGGCTCTCACCGGCGATCTCGATCGACCAGAAGTCGACCTCGCGCAACCCGCGCTCGACGGTCGGCACGGTCACCGAGATCTACGACTACCTGCGCCTGCTCTATGCCCGGATCGGCAAGCCGCATTGCTACCAGTGCGGGCGTGAGGTCTCGCCGCAGACCGCCCAGCAGATCGTCGAGCAGATCCTGCAGTTCCCCGAGGGGACGCGCATCCAGCTGCTCGCGCCGGTCGTGCGCGGCCGTAAGGGCGAGTACACCAAGCTGTTCGAGGAGATCGCGAAGGAGGGCTTCGCGCGCGTCCGCGTCGACGGCGTCATCCGCGAGCTGCGCGAGAAGATCGATCTCGACAAGAAGAAGAAACACACGGTCGAGGTCGTCGTCGACCGGCTGGTCGTCAAACCCGACGTGCGCGGCCGGCTGACCGACTCGATCGAGACGACGCTCAAGCTCGCCACCGGCATCGTCACCGTCCTCTACCAAGGGAAGGTCAACGAAGGTACGACCAAGGCCACCGAGGATTGGGTCGAGGCGACCTTCAGCGAGTCGTTCGCCTGCGCGTATTGCGGCATCTCGTTCCAAGAGCTCGAGCCGCGGCTGTTTTCGTTCAACTCGCCGTACGGCGCGTGTCCGGCGTGCAGCGGCCTGGGCGTCAAGATCGAGATCGACCCGTGGAAGGTCATCCCCGACCGCACCAAGTCGATTGCCGACGGCGCGATCGTGCCGTGGTCGAAGAACCTGGGCTCGGGGCGCTACCCGTCGACCAACCCGTACTACATGCAGCAGGTCGAGCGGCTGCTGCGCTCACGGCGCTGCAAGGCGTCGACGCCGGTCGAAGATCTGCCGGAGGACGTGCTCGACACGATCCTCTACGGCGCCGATAAGAAGCAGAAGTTCGTCTACGAAGCGCGTTCCGGCAAGCAGTGGGAATACGAGTCGCAGTTCGAAGGCGTCGTCAACAACCTGCAGCGCCGCCATAGCGAGACCTCGTCCGACTACGTGAAGGAAGAGATCGAGAAGTACATGAGCGCGTCGACCTGCAAGGTGTGCGCGGGGGCGCGCCTCAAGCCCGAGGCGCTGGGCGTCTTCGTCGACGGCAAGAACATCCACCAGACGACGACGATGTCGGTCGAGGCGGCGGCGGCGTTCTTCGCCACGCTGACGACGACCGAGCGCGAGCAGAAGATCGCGCACCAGATCCTCAAAGAGATTCGCGCACGGCTGGGTTTCCTGCAGAACGTCGGGCTGGGGTACCTCAACCTCTCGCGCACCGCGACGACGCTCTCGGGCGGCGAATCGCAGCGCATTCGCCTGGCGACGCAGATCGGCAGCTCGCTGGTCGGCGTGCTCTACATTCTGGACGAGCCGTCGATCGGGCTCCATCAGCGCGACAACGACCGGCTGTTGGCGACGCTCGAGACGTTGCGCGACATCGGCAACACGCTGATCGTCATCGAGCACGACGAGGACACGATGCGTGCCGCCGACGTCATCGTCGACATCGGTCCCGGTGCGGGCGCCGAGGGCGGCCACGTGCTGAGCGTCGGCAGCATCGAGCAGATCGAGAACAACCCCGAGTCGCTGACCGGCGCATATCTTTCGGGGCGGCAGTTCATCGCGATCCCCAAGCACCGCCGCAAGCCGCGCAGCCTGTTGACGGTGATCAACGCCAAGGCCAACAACCTGCGCGGGATCGACGTCGAGATTCCGCTCGGCGTCTTCACCTGCGTCACCGGCGTGT
>JBEKAU010000224.1:0-5129 GCA_050015755.1 Vulcanimicrobiaceae bacterium
CGAGGACCGAGACGGGAATTGCGCGATCGTCCGTTGCCGTTGTCACGTCCACTGGCGATCCGTGCGCATCGGCCTGGGGTTGCGGCTTGGCGGCGACGAAGTCGTTGCCATCCGGAGAGCGCGACGTCATCACCGTCTGGAAGGAGCCACTTCCATGAAGAGCCCGATCCATATCAGTCTCGACACTGAGGTGCCGGGAGGCGCGGGATACGTGCGGTACTCGCACGGGAAGGCCGTTCGTCAGGATGGGCTCGACGAGGCCTTTTCGGTCGCAGTCGACCTCGACGCGGTCGGCGATGTGGTCGGCATCGAATTGACGCTGCTCGACGAGCGCGCGTTTGGCCTCGCGCGGATAGCGGCGCATCGATATGACCTTCGCTTCCCAGATTTCGCCGCGTCCCTTGGTGTGGCCTGACCCGAGGCTGACGAGCGGCTGCTTTCAGGGTTTTTTCATGGGGTCCGGTGACGATGGGGATCGTTGCCTCGCGCTGCGAAGGGGTTTCTTGTCATGCGTCGTTCGTTGATCGCTCCGATTCTCGCGGCCGCCGTGCTGGCCGCTGCCGCACCGGCAAGTGCCGACCTCGCGCAAGGCGCGAAGGCGCCGGAGTTCTCCGCGCCGGCTGCACTGGGTGGTGACGTCCAGCAGTTCGATCTGAAGGCCGCGCTGGCCAAAGGCCCCGTCGTACTGTACTTCTTCCCGAAGTCGTTCACGACGGGCTGCACGATCGAAGCGCACACGTTCTCCGACCACATCGCCGACTTCAAGAAGCTCGGCGCGACGGTGATCGGCGTGAGCGCCGACGACATCGAGACGCAGAAGAAGTTCTCGACGCAGGAGTGCCGCTCCAACTTCCTGGTCGCCAGCGACCCGAAGCGCCTGATCGCCGGCATGTACGACGCAAAGATGCCGGATCTGCCCTACGCGACCCGCACCTCGTACGTGATCGCGTCGGACGGCACGATCGTCGAGTCGTTCACCAGCGGCGAACCGGTCCCGCACATCGACAAGGCCCTCGCCGCGCTACGAGCGATGCCGATTCACTGAACATGGTGGCGCGAGCGTCGTCGTTAATGGCGATCCTCGCGCTCACCACTGCGTTCGTCGGCCGCGCGCCGGCAATGGCGGATGCGTACTTCAGCTCGCGGACGACGGGACGCATCCCACTGCAGATGTTCTTCGGGAATCGTCCGTCGCCGTTTGGGAACGTAACGGTCGTCCATCTGCTTCTGCTCACCGAGCGCGATGAGCGCATCTTTGTCCGGCTTGCGAACCGCCACGTCGGCATTGGGCAAGCGCAGATCGTCGACGATTCAGATTCCGGCTACGTCTATCGGTTCACCGTCATGCGCATCGCAGGCTACGCGACGAAGGATCACGTCTATCCTAGTTCGTCCTCGGTGCGCCTCGATGTCACCGGCTGGACCGCGACTGCGGGTCGCCGGCACTGACGCGATCTCGCATCCATGGCAGGTTGTCGATCCAGGCGAGGACCGTGCGTTCGTAGGCGATGCCGAATTCGAGGGCGAGTGCGCCGTAGGGCATGTGCTCGCGCGCGTGGGGGAGCGTTGCTTCGTACTCGGCGAGTTGCGCTGCGTGGAGGGCGCGGTGCTCGACGCATGCGGCGTGCAGGGTCGCGGGCGGGACGTCGTCGCCGAAGAACACGGTGAGCAGCAGCGGGAAGCGGATCAGCTCCTCGCCGGGCATGCGCGCGATCCACTCCTGATACGCGGCGCGGCCGGCCGCGGTGATCGTGCAGAGCCGGCGCTCGCGCGGGCCCGAGGCGCCTTGCGTGACGAAGCCGCGGTCGGTCATCGCGCGCAGCTCGCGGTACACCTGGCTGCGCGTCATGCTCCAGAACTGCCCGATCGACTCCTCGAAGGCGGCGTAGAGCTCCCAGCCGGTGCGGGCCTCGCGGGCGAGCAGGCCCAGGAGCGAGGCCGCGGTCGCGTTCAGACCGCTTGACAGTCCACTTTGCTCGGTGGTAGGCTCCGCGTACGGCTCTGACATTCCACATTGTTAGGTAGGTAGCGCGATGAATCCCACCCTGACGGCCGCCCCGGCGGACTTCCGGCTCGGCCTGACCTCCCAGAACCATGAGATCGCCGTCGACCGGCTGCCCGTCACGGGCCGGATCCCGGCCTGGCTCGTCGGGACGCTCCTGCGCAACGGCCCCGGCCGCTTCGAGGTCGGCGCCGACCGGTACCGGCACTGGTTCGACGGCTTCGCGATGATCCACCGATTCGGCATTGCCGACGGCAGCGTGTCGTACGCGAATCGCTTCCTGCGCACGCCCGGCTTCGACGCGGCAGAGCGCGAGCGGCGCATCGTCTGCTCGGAGTTCGACACCGACCCCAAGGGCTCGATGCTCGGCCGGCTCTTCAACGCGCCGCCGGCATCGGAGAACGCGAACGTCAACATCGTGCCGTTCGCGGGCGACTTCCTCGCGCTGACCGAGACGCCGAATCCGGTCGCCTTCGACGGCACGACGCTGGCGACGAAGGGCGTGCTCCGCTACGACGACGACGTCAAAGGCCAAGTGACCACGGCGCACACGATTTACGATCCCGATCGGCGCGCGACGTTCAACGTCGTCACCGAGATGGGGCGCGGCGCAACCTACAAGTTCGTGCGCATCGAGAACGGGACGCTCGCGCGCACCGTCGTCGCGACGATCACGTCCGATCTGCCGGCGTACATGCACGCCTTCTCGGCCACCGACAAGCACCTCATCATCCAGGAATATCCGCTGGTCGTGCGGCCGCTGGATCTGCTCTTCCGCCGCAAGCCGTTCATCGAGAACTACCGCTGGGAGCCCGGCCGCGGCACCCGCTTCCACGTCGTGCGCAAAGACGACGGCGCGCACGTCGGCACCTTCGCGGCCGAAGCGATGTTCGCGTTCCATCCCGTCAACGCGTACGATGACGCCGATGCGATCGTGATCGACATTGCCGCCTACGACGACGCCGCAATCGTCGGCGATTTCGCGATGGATCGCCTGCTGACGGGTCAACCGATCAGTCACGGCGCGCTGCGTCGCTTCCGTCTCATCCCGGGCCGCAGCGAGGCGGAGGTCGAAACGATCGCCGCTGAGACGACCGAGTTGCCGCGGATCGCGAACGATCGCATCGGCAAGGCGTATCGCTACGCGTATGGGGTCGACGTGCCGAGCGGCGTGTTCGACACGATCGTCAAGGTCGATACGCACACGCGCGCGGTCGTGCGCTGGACGCAGCCGGATACGTACGTCGGCGAACCGGTCTTCGTTGCGCGACCCGGCGGCCAGGACGAGGACGACGGCGTCGTGCTGTGCGTCGCACTCGAGGGCGCCACCGGGCACTCCGCGCTGCTCGTCCTCGATGCCCGCAGCCTCGAGGAACTGGCCCGCGCCGAGGTGCCGCAGCACGTCCCCTACGGGTTCCACGGCATCTTCCGTTAAACGGGCGAACCGGCCGACAGGCGCCGCCCCAGCCCGGGCGAATCCGGGCGACATGCCGGGTCAGTCAGCGCGTCTCACTACGTCCCTTGCGGCCGCGGCATTGGCCGGCGCGCTTCTGGCCGGCTGTGCCGGTGGCGGCGGCACCGCCGCGCCGCGAACCTCAGCGAGCGCGCAACCGGCGAGTCACGATCGCGGCATCGCGCGTTTCACGATCACGATTCCGAAGGCCAGCGCCGCGAGCACGGCGGCGCGGCGCGGGCCGCGGTACATCTCGCCGGCGACGCAAAGCATGACGCTTGCGGTGACCACGGACCCCGGCGGAACGAGTGTGATCAACGAGACGGTCGCGCTCACGCCGACGGCGACCGGCTGCACATCCACGCTCGCCAGCACGCAATGCAGCCTGACGATCACGCTCGCACCGGGCAGCTACGACGCGACGATCGCAACCTACGACGGCGCGAACGCGACGGGCAACGAGCTCTCCGCCGGGCAACTGGTCGACTTCACCATCGCGCAGGGCCAGACGAACACCGTCGCCCTGGTACTCAGCGGCATCCCGGCCTCGCTGCTGGTGAGCAGTGATGCGACCGCGGTCCACGGCGCGCAAAACACCGGCTTCACCCTCTATGGCGGCGCCGCGCAGAAGCTGCTCGTCGAGGCGCTCGACGTCGACGGCAACGTCATCGTCGGCGCCGGCGCGCCGACGTTCACCGTCGCGGCGGCGAGCGGCAGCGGCTACACCATCGCGAACCCGACGACGACCGCGCCGAACCTCGTGACGCTGACGCCGCCGGGGACGAACGGCACCGTCGAGACGTTCACGCTCACCGCAGCGTACAGCGATACGACCTGTCAGACGAGCGGCGCCGTGTGCACCGCGAACTTCGCGGTGACGAACGATATCCAGACGCTGTTCGTCTCCGGTCCCCTCGGCGTCGCGGAGTTCGTGCCACCCAGCGTGACGCAAGCGAGCATGACGACGTCCGGTCTCTCCGGCCCCGCCGGCCTAGCGGTCGGCGCGGGGAACACGCTCTGGGTCGCCGACGGCAACGACGTCGACGAATACGCAGCGCCGTATACCAGCGCGCCGCTGGCGACGATCACCAACGGCATCAATGGTGCGGTGACCCTTGCGCTCGACGCCACGCAAAACGTCTACGTCGTCGACCAGGGCTCCAACGCGCTCACCCGCTATGCGCCGCCGTACACCGGTTTGCCGACGCTGCAGCTCTCGATGCCCAGCACGCAGCTCGGCACGGTGCTGCTCGACAGCAGCGGTAATCTTTTCATCCAGGGCAACCTCACCAGTGCCGTATACGTGTATCCGCCGCCCTATGCGGGCGCGACGACCGTCATCAGCGGCATCGGCGAGGTCGGCGACATCGCGCTCGATGCGGCGGATGACCTCTTCGTCGCCAACGAGAACATCAATACCGTCACCGAGTACACACCCTCGTATGGAAGCAGTCCCGCGGCGACGATCACGAACGGCATCAATGCGCCGGTGTCGATCGCGTTCGACGGCAAGAGCGATCTGTTCGTGGTCAACAGCGGCACGAACACGGTGACAGAATATGCGCCGCCGTACACCGGCGCATCCATCGCGACGGTCGGTATCGGTGCGCAGCCCCAGCAACTCCTCATCGACGGCGCCGGCGACCTCTTCGTCTCGTCCTCCTCGATCAGCGA
>JBEKAU010000225.1:0-5115 GCA_050015755.1 Vulcanimicrobiaceae bacterium
GTTGTCCTCGTCGTCACCGGTGTCGGCGACGACGACATCGGCGCGCTGCACGCCGGCCTGGAGGAGCACGTTGGGGTCGCAGCCGTCGCCGACGATCGCGACGTCGGTCTCGAGCAAGTTGGTCATCATCTGCGCCTTGCGCGAGTCCTTTTCGATGACGACGACTTCGTGCTGTTGCTTGATGAGGCCGCGCGCGAGATAGGTGCCGACTTTGCCGCCACCGACGATCAGAATGAACATCGACTTACGCGGTCAGTCTGGCTTCGGGCCGGGCAGCGGTGAAGGCGGCGGCGAAGGCGCTCAGCGCGTCCGGTGAGACGATCGCGTTGATCTCATCGCCCTCTTGGAGCATGTCGCCTTCGGCCGCGATGCTCACGCTGCCCAGGCGCCGGATCGCGGCGATGCGGATCTTGCCGTCGACCTCGACCTCGTCGACCCGCTTGCCGGCCTGGACCCGGGTCACCGTCGCCACCAGCGAGGTCAGCTTGCCGAAGTCGAACGAGGGGGCGCTGGCGTAGGCGACGTCTTGCAGCCGATCGCGCAGGAAGTGCGCGCCGATGGTCGTCGGCGAGAACGTCTCGATCCCGAGCTCCCGGTAGAGCTGCGCGCGCGGCGGGTCGTAGATGCGGGCGACGATCTTCGGCACCCGGAACATTCGCTGCGCGATCAGAGCGGCCATGACGTTGCGGTTGTCGCCGTCGGTGACGGCGACGAAGCCGTCGGCACGATCGGCACCGGCGCGCTTGAGCACGTCATAGTCGATGCCCGTGCCAACTTCGACTTGGCCGGCAAAGCGGTTGCCCAGTCGCTTGAACGCGGCGGGGTTCTCGTCCACGACGACGACGTCGTGCTTGTCGGCAACGAGCAGCTTGGCGAGCGTCGAGCCCACCCGGCCGCAGCCGACGATCAGGTATCTCATGGGGCGCCCTCGGGATTCGTTGTCACGGTCATTGTTCCCGCGGGGCAGGAGCCGCGATGGTCCGTGCGAATTCGGGGCTGGTCCGAGCCGGTTACGGGGCGTAGCTCAGCTTGGTAGAGCGCTGCGTTCGGGACGCAGAGGTCACAGGTTCAAATCCTGCCGCCCCGACCATCACCCCTCCCAACCGGGCCGCCGTTGTTCTCACGTTTCAGCCCAGCCGCCCGACGCGTGCTCCGAGCAGCGGAGCAAGAGTGCCGGAATCACAACCACTACTATGTGGGTGCCGAGCACATGCTGTACGCGCTGCTGGAGGAGCATGACGGCCGGATCGACGCCTTGCTTGCCGCCGAACACGTGGACCCGGCCCGCATTCATGCGGAGGTCAAGCGCTCGCTCGGAACCGGCGACGGCCGCACCTGGGAGGGCATCCTAGTGACACCTCGTGTGCGCACGATAGTACTTGTCGCCGAACGGTTGGCCGGCGACCGTGAAATCGAGCCGATCGACCTCTTCGAGGCGATCCGTACTGAAGGCGGCGGGCTCGCCGCCGACATCTTGAGGCGCGCATGGAACACCTGACCCAGATCCTCCACGGACTCATCCTGCACTACGGCTACGCCGGGCTGTTCCTGGTCGTCGTGCTGGGGAACCTGGGCGTGCCGGCCGCGCTCGAGGTCGTCCTGACCACCGCCGGCGGCCTTGCCGGTCAGGGGCACCTGCCGCCGGTCGCCGGGCTCCCCGGCTGGGTCTTCGCGGCGCTCGTCGCGCTGGTCGCCGAGATGATCGGGGCGTCCATCCTCTACGCGATCGGGTACTACGGCGGGCTGCCCTTCGTCCACCGCTACGGCCGCTACATCCGCTTCAAGGAACACGAGTACGACCGCGTCCACGCCTACTTCGCGAAGTACGGCAGCTCGACGGTCTTCTGGTGCCGCTTCATCCCCTTCGTGCGCGGTCTCTCCTCGCTGCCGGCCGGCCTCTCGCAGATGCCCAAGCGCTATTTCCTCACCTACACCGCGCTGGGCTCGGCGGTCTTTTGCTTCGGCCTCGCGTTCCTGGGCAACGAGGCGGGCCGCAACCTCGATGCGATCATCGCCTCACTCCACAAGGCAGCGGTGCTGATCGTGCTGCTCGTCGTCGTTCTCGCGGTCGCCGCGGTGCTGTTCGTGCGCTCCCGCCGCAAGAAGGCTGCTGCCACCGACCTCGCCGCGTAGCGGATTCTGCCTGACGGCCGGATCCCCATGAACCAAGACGATCGACTCGAGCGGACGCTCGCCCAACTCCCGGATCTGCCCGGCGTCTATCAGATGATCGGGGCGGACGGTCGCATCCTGTACATCGGGAAGGCCGTCTCGCTGCGCAATCGCGTGCGCTCGTACTTCCAGGATTCGGCCGCCCACGCGTACCGAACGCAGAAGATGGTCGAGCGGGTCGTCGACGTGCGCACGGTCGTCGTCACCAACGAGATCGAGGCGCTGATCCTCGAGGCGAACCTCATCAAACGCCACCAGCCGCCGTTCAACGTGCGGCTGCGCGACGACAAACGCTTCCCGTACCTCAAGGTCACCAACGAACACTTCCCGCGTGTCGTGTTCACCCGCGTCCTCAAAGACGACGGCGCGCGCTATTTCGGTCCCTACACGAACGCGGCCGGGTTGCGCGAGCTGATCGACTTGGTGCGCATCGTCTTTCCGTTACGCACCTGCCGCGAGCCGATCGACGGTCGGCGCGCGCGGCCGTGCCTGCAGTATCACATCAAGCGGTGCCTCGCACCGTGCGTCGGCTATCAGTCGGAGGACGACTACGACCAGCTGGTCGACGAGGTGGTGCTGTTCCTCGAGGGGCACTACGATCCGCTGATCGAGCGGCTGCAGCACGAGATGACGGCCGCGGCGGAGGGCTACAACTACGAGGCGGCCGCGCGGCTGCGCGATCGTATCATCGCGGTGCGGCGGACGATCGAGGCGCAAAAAGTCGTCTGGCGCTCGCGGATCGACGTCGACCTGATGGCGCTCGCGCGCGGTCAAGGCCAAGCCTGCGTCGAGGTCTTCCTCGTGCGCGACGGCAAGCTGCTCGGCCAGGAGTATTTCGTCCTCGACGGCACCGACGAAGCCAGCGACGCCGAGATCTTCTCGGAGTTCCTCAAGCAGTTATACACCGCGCGCACCGGTGCGCGCGATTCCGGCAGCCTCGACGGGGCCGTCGAAACCTCACCGCTCGCGCTGCGCGCCGCGCGTGATCAGGGCGCGCCGATGGCCGTGAAGACCCACGCGCGGCGGCGCCGCGCGTGGGAGCAAGCGGTGCCGAAGGAAATCCTCATCGAAGCACTGCCCGACGATCAGAGCGTGATCGAGGCGTGGTTGACCGAGATCAAGGGCCAGCGCGTGCGCATCCTGCATCCGGAGCGCGGCGATCGGCGCGAATACCTGAGCCTGGTGAAGAAGAACGCCGAGCAGAACCTGCGGTCGTATCTCGTCCATCAGGAAGCGGTCGAGAGTGCGTCCGCGAGTGCGCTGACGGAACTCGCGACGGCGCTCGACTTGCCCGAGCCGCCCCATCGCATCGAGTGCTACGACATCTCGAACATCCAGGGGACGAATTCGGTCGCCTCGATGGTCGTCTTCATCGAAGGCCGGCCGAAGAAGAGCGACTACCGCAACTTCACGATTCAAACCGTCGAAGGGCCGAACGATTTCGCCTCGATGCAGGAGACGCTGCGCCGCCGCTTACGATATCTGCGCCGTGACGCGGACCGCCCGCCGGTCGATGCGCGCAACGAAGCCGCGCTCGCGCTCGAGTCGCAAGCACGGCGCAAGGAGCGTTTTCACGAGCAGCCCGACCTCTTGCTGATCGACGGCGGCAAAGGCCAGCTCAACGCGGTCGTGGAGGTACTGCACGAGCTCGACATGTGGGGCATCCCCGTCGCGGGTCTGGCGAAAGAACACGAATGGCTGTACTTGCCGGGCCAGTCGGAGCCGATCGTGCTGGCACCGAACACGCCGGGCTTGCATCTGGTCAAGCGCATCCGCGACGAGGCGCACCGCTTCGCGATCACCCACCATCGCACGCGGCGCGGCAAGGCGATGACCCGCTCGGCGCTCGACGCGCTCGACGGCGTCGGCCCGGTCCGCCGTAAACGGCTGCTGACGGCGTTCGGGTCGGTCGCCGCGATCCGCCGCGCGTCCGTCGATGAGATCGCGGCCGTCAAAGGGATGACGCCCGCGCTCGCCTCACGCGTGAAAGCCGGCCTCGAGCGTTAGCGGCCGACGCCGTCCTCGAACGCCGTCAGCGCGGCGTAAAACGGCGTGGGATTTTCCAGCCACGGGAAGTGGCCGGCGTCGGGGATTGTGACGACGGTCGCGTGGGGGAAGAGCGCGTCGAGTGCGGGCTTCGCGGCCAGCGACGGATCTACCGAGCCGTACACGATCAGCGTGGGAATCGTCGTGCCGCGGAGTGCCGTTGTGACGTCGTAGTGCTTGGCAATGTCGGGCCACAGTGCCGCGCCGACATTCTCGTGCACGACCAGCGCCGCGCTCTTCGCGTACGCGATGCCGGCCGCGTGATCGAAGAAGTAGCCCGGTAAGATCGCCTGCAGGGTCGTCGCCCCGGCGGCGTTGGCGGCTTTCTCGGCGGCGAGATCATCGGCGGTGAGCCGAGCATGGATGCGCCGCTCGAACTCACGGCCGAACTCGGGGTTCGGGCCGCCAGGATCCAGCAGCGCGAGCGAGGCGACGCGTTCGGGGTGCGCGGCCGCGTACGCCATCGCCAGCATCGAACCCCACGAGTGACCGATCAGCGCCAGCCGCTCCAAACCCAGGTGGACGCGCAGCGCGTCGACGTCGGCGACGAAGCCGGCCACCGTCAACGCCGCACCGGAGGTGAAGGCCCCCTGCGATCCGCCGGTGCCACGTTGATCGAAGACGATCTCGGTGCGCCCGTTCGCGAGCTGCTGCGCGACCGGGTCGAGGTAGTTTGCATCGATGCCGGGACCGCCGGCGAGCAGGACGTCAACCGGCCCGCCCTCGCCGAAGCGCCGATAGGCGAGGGAACCCGGCGAAGCGGGGAAAGAGAAGTCGGTGGATGTCGCCGCACCGGCCGGCGTCGCCGCTGCGGCGACCAACGTCGCGGTCGTGGTCAAGACGAATCGCCGGCGGTTCATCGCAACGAGCTGATTTTTCGCGAAGGAGCGTGCATGG
>JBEKAU010000226.1:0-5095 GCA_050015755.1 Vulcanimicrobiaceae bacterium
GGCCGTCCCAACGTTCGTGATGACGCAACGCGATATCAGCGGCCACTTTCAAGATGCGCGACGTGCTGCCCTGAAGGATCGAATAGCCGGCGGTCGTGTGCTGGCGCATCACCACCCACTCCTCCTTCGTCAGTGGCCCCGGCTTGAGCAGGATGTTATCCGGCGTCGAGACCTTCCCGATGTCGTGCATCGGCGTCGCCAGACGCAAGATGCGCTGATCCTCGGCGCTCAGGCCGAGCGCACCGGCGAGCAGTGAGGCGTACTGCCCCATGCGCACGATGTGATTTCCGGTCTCGTTGTCGCGAAATTCCGCCGCGCGCATCAACCGGTTGATCGTCTCTTCTTCGCGTGCGGCGATCTCGCGGGTCGCGCGTTCGACCTCGTGCGCGAGCGTTGCCGCGCGGCTGCGAATCGCAAGCGAACTCTTGCGCAGGGCGAGCAGGTTTCGGGCGCGCGCCAGGAACTCCACGGGGTCTGCCGGCTTGGTCAGGAAGTCGCTCGCGCCAAGCTCGAGTGCCCGATGACGCACCTCGCGGTCCCGCTCGCCGGTAATCATGACGATCGGCGTCTCGGAATCCGGGACTGCGGCGAGGTAGTCGCGGATGAACGTCAGCCCGTCCGGCGCCGGCATGCGATAGTCCAGCACGATGAGGTCCGGCGGCGTCTTGATGCAGAATGCGAGCGCTTCGCCCGAGGCGCCGAAGGCACGCGCTTCGAGATCCGCGATGCGCGCGAGGACTTGCATGTACACGCGCAGGTTGACGACGTTGTCGTCGACGACGACGGCTAGCATGCGCGCCGCCGATCTTCCGGGAGCCAGCGTTCCAGCACGGCTCGGAGCGAATCGAGCTGGATGGGCTTCACGAGATAGTCGTCCATCCCAGCCTCGAGGCACGCCCGCCGGTCTTGCTCGAGCGCATTCGCGGTGAGCGCGACGATCGTCACGTGCGCTCCGCTGGAGACTTCGCGGGCGCGAATCGCGCGGGCCGCGGCGATGCCGTCCATCTCCGGCATGTGCAGGTCCATCAAAATCAGGTCGTACGGCTCGCGAGCAACCGCGTCGACGGCCTCGCGTCCGTTGTGGGCAATATCGCTCGCATAACCTAACTCGGCTAATTGCAGCATGGCGACTTTTCGATTGATGAGCTGATCCTCGGCGAGCAGAAGGCGTGCAGTCCGTGGTATCGAGGGTTCGATCGGCGGCGGTTTGACGACGGAGGTAAAGCGCTCGCCGGCAGCTTGCGCAAGCGCATCGTAGAGCGTCGAGGGGGGACACGGCTTGGTCAGGTACGCGTTGAAGCCGGATTCGCGTGCCGCGAGATCGCGCGCCGCGGAGTGGAATGCGGTCAGCAGGATCAACGCCGGCTCCCCGCAGCGCGGATCGGAGCGGATCTCGCGGCCGAGTTCGATGCCGTTGCACTTCGGCATCACGTAGTCGATGATCGCGAGATCGATCGGTCGACCGTCCGCCGCGCGACCGCGCAGGGCCGTGAGCGCCACCTCGCCGTCCTCGGCGACCATCACGTCCATGCCCCACGAGCTCGCATAGCGGCGCAGCATCCGGCCGACCGCGGGATCGTCGTCGACGACGAGCAGCTGCAACCGGGTGAGCGCGTCCTGCGGGCGCGGAGCAACGACCACGTCGGCGGCGTAGTCGAGCGGCGCGCTGAAGCGGAACACCGAACCGTGACCGGGTCTGCTCGTCGCGCCGATCGTCCCGCCCATGAGCTCGGCGAGCCGGCGCGAGATCGAGAGGCCAAGGCCCGTGCCGCCGAAGGTGCGGGTCGTGCTGCCGTCGCCTTGGACGAACGGCTGAAACAGGCGCTCGAGGACTTCCGGCTGGATCCCGATGCCGGTGTCCTCGATCGCGAACTCGACGACGGCGCGATCATCCTCGGCCGCGACGAGCGTCGCGGTGACGTTCACCTCGCCCGACGTCGTGAACTTCACCGCGTTGCCGACCAGGTTGAGCAGAATCTGGCGGATTCTGCCGCCGTCGCCGCGGAGGACCTTCGGGATGCGCCCGGACACGTGGGCCTCGAGCGTGATCCCTTTGGCATCCGCCTGATGTTGGAGCAGCGCGATCGCACCGTTCACCACCGCCGCCGGCTCGAAGTTCTGCGACTCCAACGTGAACTTTCCGGCTTCGATCTTCGAGAAGTCGAGAATATCGTTGATGATCGCCAGGAGCGACTGCGCCGAGTCTTTGATCGTCACGGCGTGATCGTACTGCTCCGGCTCGAGCGGCGTGCGCAGCAACAGTTCGCTCATCCCGATGATACCGTTCATCGGGGTACGGATCTCATGACTGATGGTGGCAACGAAGTCGCTCTTGAGCCGCGAAGCCTCGATCGCTTGTTCCAGCGCACGAGAGACCTCGACACGCGATTCGACCAGCTCCGCGTTGGCCCGACGCAGCAGTTGCTGCAGCTCGCGCTCGCGTTCGGCCTCGAGTCGCGAACTCGCTGCTTCGTGGCGGCTCTTGAGCGTCATCGCTCGCGCCGCGGCCCGCTGCGCGCTCTCACTCTTCTGCGTCGCCACCGCACGCCGAACGTAGTCGAGCGCGCGCTGCGGCTCGCCGACAGCCTCCCACGCCTCGGAAACCTCGATGAGCATGTGCGGCGGCGCAGTCCAGCTCGCGATCGTCGAGCCGATCCGAAGCGCCTCCTCGAGATAGTGAAGATGCGCATTCGGCTCGGTCGCCTCAGCGGGCGCCGCGAGATGGTGGAGGCGATGAACCTCCGCCAGCGCGTACGCCAGCTGCACCCGCTGCGTGCCGACGTTCCCGATCTCCGCGATGCGCTCGGCGGTCCGGATACGATCGAGCGCCTCATGCGGCCGGCCGGCGCGCGAGAGCGCGCGCGCCTGCAGCGCGATCGCGGCGACGAGCCCTTCGGCGTGACCACCTCGTTCGAAGAGATCGCAGCCCGTGCGCAACGCCGCGAGTGACGCATCGACCTTGCCGAGCGCCAACAGCGTTTCGGCCAGCGCGGTATGCGCCATGCCCTTGTTCGAGCCGGCGGGAACCGCCTCGTAGCTCTCGATCGCTTCGGAGAGGATCTCCTCGCTGCGCTCGAGCTGGCCGACCAAACGCATCAGGTCGCCGAGCCGCTGTAAGCAGAGGGCGGTGACCGCGGGCCACTCGAGCGTTCGCGCGAGACCGAGACCTTCTTCGATCAGCGCACCGGCGGCGTCGTAATCGCCGAGTTCGTGCAGCCATCCGGCAGCGTTCACCAGCGAGACGATCGCGTGTCGGTTCATCCCCGCCATGCGGGCAGCTTGCGAGGCCTGCACGTGCGAGACCACCGACTGCGCAAGCTCTCCGTCGCCCGACTCGACAACGCCGCGAGCAGCGGTCAGCATCGCCTCGACCGCCGGATGCGCCGTCGCCGATGCCAGTGCGGCGGTCAGCTCGCCACGAATCCGCGAGCGATCTTGGACAGCCCGATAGAAGATGCTCCACGCCCGCGCCACTTCGAAACGCAGCGCATCATCGCTCTCGGCGAAGCGTGCGACGGCGCGCTCCAACGACGCGATCACCGCCTCCGTGTCGCCGCGTGCCTGCGCCACGAGTGCTTGAACGACGCACGCGTCGCCCTCACCGATGGGGTCATCCAGCGCGCAGAACGTCTCGAACGCCTGCGTCGCTAGGTCACGCGCTTGGTCCGGTTTCGAGAAGAGCGCGAGCGTCTCCGCGCGCACTAAGTGCAAGCGCGCGCGCAAGGGCCCAGCAACCTCAGGCGAGGTGTCGTCGAGCAACGCGTCTGCTTCGTCCGCGTACAGCTGCGCGCTGCGGCTATCGCGCTGTCGCAAGTACCAAGCAAGTCGGACGAGCCTCTCGCAACGAGCCAGGCCGCTCGCATCTTGCAGTGCTAACGTTACCGACTTGACGTCGGCATCGAAACCGTAGAGCTCGATTCCAGCTTTCAAACGCCACCCTTCGCGCCCGCGTGAACGGCTGCGCGCCTAATTTTTCTTGGGTCGCTTACCCGCTTTCTCCTGCCCTACCCGTTGCGTCGCGTCACATATCGTTGGTCAACGACGGTTGACGTAAAGAGCAGCGCGAGCGAACGTTAAGTGACCGTAAAGTTGTATCGTAAGCGCTTTCATTTCGTTTCACGCATCGTTGCAGCGGGAGCTTCGCGCAAGGTCGCGTACGCTAACCGCCGCATGAAGGCATTCGTCGTCGACCGTTACGGGAGCAGCGACTCCGTCCGGGCTGCCGAGATGCCGATGCCCGCGGTGCGGGATGACGACGTCTTGGTGCAGGTTCGTGCAGCCGGCGTGAACCCGCTCGACGTCAAAATGCGAAACGGTACGATGAAGCTCGTGATGCCGTACCGCGTGCCCTTCATTCTCGGGAACGAGGTGGCCGGCATCGTCAGCGAGGTCGGAGCGCGCGTGACGCGCTTCAACCCGGGCGATGAGGTCTATGCGCGACTCCCGAAAGATCGCATCGGCGCGTTCGCGGAGTACGTTACGATCCGCGAAGACGCCGTCGCGCTCAAGCCTCACACGCTGACCATGGAGGACGCCGCGTCGATCCCGCTCGTCGGACTCACCTCGTGGCAGGCGCTCACCGAGCGTGCGCAGGTGACGCCGGGGCAGAAAGTGCTGATCCACGCCGGCTCGGGCGGCATCGGCACGTTTGCGATTCAGCTCGCGAAGCATCTCGGTGCGATCGTGGCGACGACGACGAGCGCCGCGAATTTCTCCTTGGTCCAAAGTTTGGGTGCCTTTCTCGCCGTCGACTATCGGACCGACGACTTCGAGCAGATCCTCAGTGAGTACGACGTCGTCTTCGACTCGTTGGGCGGGAAGGCGCTGGAGAAATCGATCCGCGTGGTACGGCGCGGCGGCATCCTCATCGAGATCAACGGTCCTCCCGATCCCGCCTTCGCAAGACAGATCGGCGCGAATCCGATCGTTGCACTGGCCATCCGGCTCCTGAGCTGGCGCGTGCGCGCGAAGGCGCACCGGGCCGGTGTCCGCTACTCGTTTCTCTTCATGACGCCGAGCGGCGAGCAACTCGGGCAGATCGCTGCTCTCATCGATGCGGGCACGATCCGTCCGGTCGTCGACCGTGTTTTTCCGT
>JBEKAU010000227.1:0-5093 GCA_050015755.1 Vulcanimicrobiaceae bacterium
GTCGCCGCCGTGCACGCTGACGGTGAGCGCGCCGCCCGTGCCGCCGCTCGAGCTGCTGCCGCCGCCACCGCCACCGCCGCCGGGGCCGCCGGCGCCGCCGGGGCCGCCGAAGCCCACGCCGTCGTCGCCGCCGCCGCCGCCACCGAATCCGCCGGCGCCACCCGTCGCGCCGAACTCCTCAGCGCCCGCGCTGCCGGCCCCGCCGCCGCCGCCGCCGAACCCGCCGAGGCCACCGTTTCCGCCGGCGACCACGCCGCCGGCGCTGTTGAAGCTGCCGCCACCGCCGCCGCCGTCCACGCCACCGGGTTGACCGGGCGCCGCCGCGGTGCCCGTGCCGCCGAGGCCACCGGTCGTGCTGCCGCCATTGCCGCCGTTGTCCGTACCGCCCGTACCGCCGGCCGAGAAGACGCCGCCGCCACCGGCTCCGCCGCCGCCGTTGGTCCCCGTGTTGCCTGCGCCTCCGTTGCCGAACAGGCCCCCACCGCCGCCGCCCGAGGCGACCGTCCCGTTCGCGCCGGCGCCTCCCGCCGCGGTGCAATTCAGGAAGTAGAGGTTCTGCACCGCCACCGTCGCGCCGTCGACGAAGATCCCGCCGCCCGCGCCCAAACCGCCGCCGCCGGCGTTGCCGCCGCCGTTGCCGCCATGCGCCACGGCGTTCTCGATCTCCAAGTTCGCGAGCGTAACCGTGCCGCCGTCGATGAAGAAGGCGCTGGTCGAGCTCTGGCCGTTGATGATGACGTTGCCGTACGCGCCGCCGTCGATCGTGACGGATTGCGAGATATGGATCGGCGCGCTCAGCGCGACCGTGCACGGACTGCCGCAGCCGAAGACGATCGTCTCGCCGGGCTGCGCGTTCGTCACCGCGTACCGCAACTCGCCGGCATTGCCGCCCATCCACGTCGCAGAGACGTTGCTGTCGGTCGTGAGCGTGACGACGGCGCGGTTCGGGACGAGGATGAGCGACGCAGCCGTGGTGCTCCCGGCGATCGTTCCGCCGCTCACGGTCGCCGAGACGCTTACCGTGTCGTCGCTGGTGAGCGCCGAGTCACTATCGGTGATCGTGATCGGGCCGGACGGTTGCGTGACGGAGGTCTCGCTATACGCGAGCTCGCCGCCGCTCGTGTCGTGGAGCGTCAACGTGAGCGGGTCGCCGCTGGCGTCGACGTACGAGCCCGGACCGACGATCAGTTCGCTCTGCGCGTCGTATGCCTCGACGGTCGCCGTCGTCGGCGCGGTGGTTCCGATCGCGGGACTCGCCGTTGTGACGACGATGTGGTCGACGACGCCATTCAACGTGAGCGCGTGGCTGTTCACGGTGCCTTCGACGACCGTGACAGTAGTCGAGGCGAGCGAGAGGATGTGCCCCGTGGGAGTCGCCGGCGTGCTCGACGACTGCGTCGCGTCGTAGATCCCGATCGTGTACGTATCGCTGCCCGGCACGGCTTGCGCGCTGACCGTGCACGTGAGTGGTGAACCGCTGCAATTCGGGCTGGTCGGCGTGAGGTTCGCCGCGACGAGCGCGTTGCTGCCCGTATAGGCGACGCCGTTGACGGTAGCGAGCGTGATGACCACCGACTGCGAGGCGGTGGAGACATACGCCGGCGCGCGTGAGACCGACCGGCGGCTGACTGAGGCGCTCGCGACTCCCGATGGGACGGTGATCGTGAAGCGAACGGACGCGCTGGCGCCTGAAGGGCTCGGCGCGACCGTCGGAACCGAACGCGGCAACGCGGCAGGAGTACCGCTGGAGCATGCTGTCAGCAGCGCAACAGCAAGTGAAGCGAGCGAAGGGTGGCGCACGCGCATGACAGCCATACCTTCGGTATGCCTACCTGCGTTGCCCGTGTTCCATCTGGAGCGAATAGGAAAGGAACGTTGCGCCGCGCGAGCGCTACCTGGTGCGTCTGGAGGCCAACTCGGCCGCCCGTCCCCGGTAGACGGTCGGCGTCGAATCGCGGTCGCCGCGATCAGAGGTAATCGTTGAGTTCGGTGACCTGAATGCGCGCTTTGATCGGCGCAAGTTTTTTGCGCCATTCGGCATCGTTCGTCAAGAGGTGGGCGACCTGAGCCACGAGACCGCTCGCGATCACGAGCGCGTCGGGGGCGCGGAAGTTGTGCGTCGCGCGGAGGCTCGCGGCTTCCTGGGCGACGTGAAGGTCGACCGAAAGCAGCGACAGGTTCGGCCAGCGGACGAGAAAATCGTGGACGTGCACCGCGCTCTTCGGAGCGACGCGTGCGGTCGAACCAACAATTCCATGGCGGTGACCGGCGAGACGACGGCGGCGTTGCGACCGGTGAGAATCAAGTCGTCGACGATCGTTGCGGCGACATCGTGCGTCTGGTCGCCCGGCTCGAAATACGCAATCAGCACCGATGTATCGAGCAGCACACGATCGCCCGCCGCAATGCGCTTTTCGAGCCCCGCCCGGTTCAGATCCAGTCCTCGCGCTCGCCTCGGATGTACGCCAGGTTCTCATCGGTCGTGCCGAAGACACCGGCGAGCGCGCCGGCGTAGGTCCGCGGAATGACGCGCACGACGAACTCGTTTGCCTCGCCGCCATCGACGATGAGCAACCTCTGTCCCGGTCTGATGTGGTGGCGTTCCGCGACCGCCTGTGGGATGGTCATTTGATTCTTCTCGCGGACGGTTGCTTCAATTTCCAAGGACGACACTCCTAATCGCGCCCGTCGTTCCGACTTGCTACGATAGTAGCATAAGCCCTGGTTAGTTGGAATTACACGCCCCTGGCGGTGGGCGCTCGGCTCAGGACACCGTGGAACAAGTTGCGCGGGGCGGACCGGTCGGCGAGTACGGGTTCTTCTCGTACTACACGGTGATGCCGTCAGGTGTAGCTTGGGAGACCTTCGGGCCGGCAAACGGCATCGGGTCGTACGCGGAGATGCGCGATCGTCTCGGCAGCCTGCGACGCCGGCCCGGCGATGACGACGCCGGCTGCGTCGGACTCTCCGAGTCGACGTTGCTGCCGCAACGCGAACAGTTCGACGCGCCGTGCGACTGGAGATCGAACATCTAGCAAGGCCAATACTACCATCTGGCGCAGGTCGAAGGAGCGCGCGCCTAGCGGAGCACTTCTAGCGGAGGCGCCCCCGCCCGTCGCCGTAAGCGTGCTGCAACAACTCCCCGGCGGATTCGGCACGCCCGCGATCTTCCTGGGGCTCGGCTAAGGCGCATTACGACTCATGTTCATGGACGCGTACGGCCGTCGCTGCGCGGATACCCGAGAGAAGACGCCGCCCGCCGCTCAACGCCGCCCACATCCGCACGTTCCACAAGACGGCTCGCACGAAGTCAGCAACGGAATCCTCATGCGCGGTGAGCTCCAGCGCCTGTTCGGCCAGGGCTACGTCACGGTGACGCCCGACTTACGATTTCGCGTGAATTGGCAGGTCCGCGATCAGTTTCGTAACGGCATGATCGACTGTGATTTGCATGACCACCGGTACGCGTACCCGATATAACGCAGCAAAGGCCAAAATCATTGGTGCTCGCACGATCGGCGTCCGTTTTCTCTGCCTCACGGCTTCTGACTTGCGCACACCACCGCCCGCCAAGGCACCATCTCGCTTTCGGTATCGCTATGGAAGCACAGCCATCCCAAAGGCTTGGCCGCTCTTCCGAATCGTCGAATCAGGTGGTGACCGACACTGCGCCAAGCGCAGTCGTCGTCGGGGGAACCTGCTACTCGAAGTTCAACGCGTCCTCGCCGGACCCGTCCCTCTTTGGCTCTCCCCGCACTGCGCCGAATTCACGGGTTTTGGTGCGGTAAAACCTCGCTGCGTAATTACGAGAGAACCACTCCCCGGTGACCGGTTCGTGCGTGTCGTTTTGCATGGCGTTCCGGGTACCTGTCACTAGGCGCTGCACCGTATGCCACGGGTCTTCATCGGAAAAAATGCTCCAGTAGATCGTGCGGACTGTACACGGCCAATTGCGAAGCGAGCTGACGGGATCCTCATCTTCGATTAAAGGCCACCGGTCAAACGTCTCTTCTGCCTCCGCAGTCGAATAGTCGAAGCTAAATTCACGCGTCACATTGCGGCGCTCGCCGGCTGCCAGTGGGCCGATGTCCATGATGCAGCGCACGAACCCTTGGATGTCGACGTAGGCGTACGCACCCTTTGCCGGACCATTGCCGAGATTTGCGCATTCGCCGGTGATCCGAAAGATCCAGGGACCCGCCTCGCGCCCGTCACGCACACAGTCCAGTCGAACGTCCTGCCATACAATCGGTCGCAACGTCTCGCGGTGGTGGCGCTCTGCTAGCTCGTTTCCTTTCACCGCGTCTTTCGCCAATTTCGCGGTCTCGAGGCTTAGCCCGGACGTCTGAGTCGCGACCTCAGTCGTTGCGGCGAACAGCGCGTAGGTTGCCAACGCGAGGATGATCGTAGCTCCCAGCGTCAAGCGCTCGACGACCTTCTCACCCGCGAGAAAATTCCAGTCGAGCACGATGAGGACTAGCGTAACGATGCTCGCAAGCAGCACTCGAAGTGTTTGCATTTTCTCCTCCGCCAACTGCCCCGGAGTGGATTTTCCTTAGCGGACTATGGCTCGAGTAGGCTCCGCAAAAACTCCGGATAATCGACTCCGTGTACGTCTTCGCGGGGAGAGTCTATTGGCGGAAAGCTTTGTGATCCCGGACTCCAGAGTCGTTCGCGAATTCGCGACCCGAACGAACTCGGCGTACAAGCTTCGCGCGCCATGCCTGTAGTATCGGAAATGATGCCACTTAGCGACAGCGCTGTTATAGTTTATCCGGGTCCGAGAAACGGATCGCGCGTACTAAGGCGGACGGCAGGAGCTCCCTCGCTCTATGGGCTAGCTAGATGCCGGCTGGTCGGAGACTGCGGCTTTAGAGTTAGAGCCAGAAATATCGTCGCCTTCTAACGGACTCGTGGTTGGCGATGTGCCACTCGAAGGCCTCGCGGTGATGGTTATGTCGAGAGTGGGAGAGACCTATGCAAGTTGATGCACGTGACATCTCTGTGGAGACGCTCGTTAAGTCATTTAAGTCTGGTGCTCTTCTTCGAAATGAAGAGTATCAGCGCGGAGAGAGCTGGACGACGATTCAAAA
>JBEKAU010000228.1:0-5076 GCA_050015755.1 Vulcanimicrobiaceae bacterium
CCAACGAGCGACGCTTCACCCCCGCCGGGCGGGTCTCCCTGTTGGCCGGGGAGACCCGCTTTTTGTCGCAGGCGCTACGTGCTCACCGGGTTCCAGGTCCCCTCGAGGAAGGTCCCGAGCACCGGGATATCCACGATCGTCGTCGGATCGACGGTCAGCGGGTTGCCGCCGAGCACGGTGAGATTTGCGTACTTGCCGACCGCGATGCTGCCGACCGTGTCGGCGATGCCCAGCTGCATCGCGGGGTAGATCGTGACCGCGTTGAGCGCCTGCTGCGGCGTCACCGCGTACTGCGGTCCAAGGACCGTTCCGGTGTTCGTCTGGCGCGTGATCGCGGTTTGCATGTACTGCAACGGGTTGGGCGGCGAGGTCGCGTAGTCGCAGTGGAACGAGAAGATCATCCCACTCGCCACGGCCTGCCCCGCGGCGTCGAGCTGTTGCGCCCGCGGCGATCCCAAAATGTACTCGTTGAACGTGTCGCCCCAAATCGCGATGTGGTTGGTGAGGTACGTCGGCGTCAAGCCGAGCTGCGCCATCTGCGCGTACTGGGACGGATCGGTCACCGTGCAGTGCTCGATGCGATTGCGGTACCAGTTCACGCCATAGTCGATCGTGGCCGGGGGATTGCCGTAGGCGGAGCTCAGGGCGTCGAGCGCATACCCGACCGCGGCGTCGCCGTTGCAATGCACCAAGACACTCCAGTTGTCCGCGCTGGCAGCCGCCAGCAGCGTCTCCATCTCCGTCTCGGTCCAGTCGGGAGAGCCGTTCGGTGGCAGACCGGCGGGCGTCGGCGCCGTGAAGTACGGCGCGTTGACGAAGGCCGTGTAACCCTGGGTCGAGCCGTCAGCCCAGACCTTCACGTTCGGAACCGTCAGGCTATCGTTGTACGACGCCGTCGCACCCATCGCCGCGGGAAGCGTCAAGCCGCTCGGGATCGCCGGCTGACCGCCCGGAGGATACAAGCTGGTGAGCACGATCGATCCGACGACCGCGGTCGCGGCGGTCGCGTCGGTGGCGAGTTTCTCGTAGAGCGAGAGTTGGGAACTCAGCGGCGAGACGATGCCGATGGCCGGGTCGTGCACCGTCGTCACGCCCACGCTCTGCGCAGTCTGGAGAAACCCGAGCATCGAGGAGTAGAGTTTGGTCGTGTTCGACTTCGGCACGTGGTCGAGGAACGGCGTGAACGAGCTGGGCTCGTACATGACCCCATTGAGCTGGCCGTCGGTTTGGCCGTATGAGCCGCCGTCGCCCGGATCGGTCGACGTCGTGATTTTGCAGGCCGTGAACGCGTTTGAATTGCCGTACGCGATGTGTCCGGACGCGTTCTCGACGAAGACGTTGGCGCTCCCGGTAATGCTGTCCAGGGCGGCAAAGCCGAGCTGCGGGAATCCCGTCGTTTGATCGTATTCCAAGAGCGACGGGTCGTACATCACGAAGAAAAACCAGCCACTCGGGTCGTGGCTGGTTTTGATCGTCGTTTGGATCTTGTTCAAGACGTCTTGGTACGTTGGGCAGGCGGCGAGCCCGACGTTCGTGCTGTACGTGAACTCATAGGCGGCGATGATGTGCGCGTGCGCTTCGATGAAGCCCGGCACGATCACGGTACCGACCGGGAAGTTCGGTCGTTTGGCCTCGGGCCACCGCATGATGCCGAACGCCGCCGACCCGATCCAGCTGATCCGGCCGCCCGTGATCGCGATGGCATTGACGGTCTCGAACTGGTCCGGTTCGGCGCCCAGGACCGTATCGCAGACCAGCAGCAAGTCCGGCGTCGCGTCGGGGGCGAGGTCAGCCGGCCGCGAGCGGCGCGTGACCGGGGGGAGAGCGACGTTCTCGAAATCGCCGCGCGCGGCGAAGTGGCGCAGCGCGGCGCTACCGCAACAAGACATGAGTGATACACCCTCTCATTCGACTGAAATGTTGGCATTTCGCTGAACGCGCCGGCGAACGTGAGGGATGCAGACAAAAAAGAAGGGGCCATTTGCGCTCGGCGCGGAGCAGGAGCATCATGGCGACTTCAAGCGAGCGAGCGGTCCTGGCCGGCGGCTGTTTTTGGGGCATGCAACAGCTGCTGCGCCGCATCCCCGGCGTGCTCTCCACGCGCGTCGGCTACACCGGCGGCGACGTTCCCAATGCGACGTACCGCAATCACGGCACCCACGCCGAGGCGCTCGAGATCATCTTCGATCCCTCACGCGTGAGCTATCGCACCCTGCTCGAGTTCTTCTTCCAGATCCACGATCCCACGACATTGAACAGGCAAGGCAACGACCGGGGGATGAGCTACCGGTCGGCTATCTACTATACGACCGACGAACAGAAGCGGATCGCGGACGACACGATCGCCGACGTCAACGCCTCGGGCCTCTGGCCGGGGAAGGTCGTGACGGAGATCGCCCCGGCCGGTCCGTTCTGGGAAGCCGAACCCGAGCACCAGGACTACCTGGAGACGTATCCGGACGGCTACACCTGTCACTTCGTGCGGCCGGACTGGGTGCTCCCCAAGCGTCAAGCCGTCGGCTGAGCCGCCTCGGCGGCGAGGGCGTCGTACCACGCCGTCTGCTCGGCGCGCGTGTAGTGCGCGTTCGCGCCGCTCGGGTTGGGGACGACGAAGACACGCGCCGGCCCCAGCCGCAACGGCTGCAGGCCCAGCGCGCGCGGCGGTTCGCCACCGAGCAGCGCGCGGTGAACGGGCCGGTACCCGGTCATGCCGTGAAAGCACGCGACCCGCGGCTGCACCCGCGCGAGCTTGCGGAGCAGCGCGTCGACGCCGGCGGCGAACTCGGCCGGTGTCACGTCGCTCGCGCGCGGGGTCGCGCGCTTGACGAGGTCGGTGAAGCCGATGCCGAAGCGCGGCAGCAGGACGTCGTGCTCCGGACCGAGCACATCGAGGCCGAGCGTCTCACGCATCGCCAGCGTGAGCACCGAGCGGGAGACGCACGGCCAGAATTTGTTGCTGCGCCGCGCGAAATAGTGGCCACGCTCGACCGAGTAGACCGACGGGTTGATGTTGACGAAGGCGACGGTCAGTCCGCGTTGGAGCAGATCGGGTAACGTCGCGTCAGGCGGGATCGCCGGCATCGTGCGACGCCGATTCGATCCTGTTCACGGCGCACCTCGACGGCCGCGGCAGCCCGCGCGGGGCCGCCGCCGGTAATGCTTGCCATCAGCTGGTCCTCAAGGGAGCGGCAGCGACCCGGCGCGTGCGGCGACCGCGAAGTCGTCCGCCTGCGCGAGCAAACGCCGCGCGACGGGCAGCAGCGCGTCGCCGGCGGCCGTCAGCCGCACCGCGCGTTTCGTGCGCTCGAACAACGGGGCGTCGAGCTCGAACTCGAGTCTGCGAATGATCCGGCTCAGCGGCGATTGCGTGATCGCCAGTCGTTCGGCCGCACGGCGAAAGTGGAGCTCTTCGGCGACGACGACGAACGCCTGGACGAGGCGCAAGTCGGACACCGGCGGCGGCCGGTCACACGCGGACGTCCGATTTCGTACGGAGACAGAGAACGACGTTGGGGGATGGATGACACACCTCGAGCCGGTCGCCGCGGCGGAGGTACCGGCTCCGGCGCGGGCGATCGTTGGACCGGAGGCTACCATGCGCGCCGGTTGCCGCCTAGATGCAAAATTACACGGGGTACCTGTCCTGGCCGCGAGCGGAGGGTACGCTGGTCCCATGATCGCGCACGCTACGGCCGCCGTGCCCCCATGCGCATAGTCGCCGGCTGGGACGGCTCCGGTCATGCATTGGCCGCCCTCGCGAAGCTCGCCGAGCTGTTTCGTCGGTGCCGATCCTCGTCTTGCGAGCGCCGGCCTGACGCGGACGCCGTTCAGTCGGCTGCGGCGGCGCTGCGCGGTGCGCGGTAACTCAGCGCGGCGCGATCCCATTCGGCGCGCGTGACGCACAGGTCGTAGAGCGCATCGAGAAACGCAGAGATCATCGCACCGGGTGCGTCGGCGGTACGGACGAGTTCGTACGGGAGCACCCACTCCTTCAGCGTTGCCGACCAGGTCACGCCCGCCGGCATGGCGACGTCTTCGATGGCCGCCGGCTGCGGATAGATGTACCCGTAGAAGAACGGCGACGTCTTTTCATCGCCGAAGTAGAGGCCGCAGTTCATCAGCTCTGCGTCCAGGTCATATTTGAAGAGATAGCCGCGATCGGTCGGCGCTGGGACGTGACGGCCGTTGAAGACGATGACGGCGAGGTCGAACGCGCCCCACCACAGCGCGATCCCGGAGCGTCCGAAGAAGCGCGAGCGCCAGCGGTCGAAGACGCCGGCGGTCGCCGTCGCGGCGCGGAACCACCGTTGCACGGCCGCCGGATCGTACACCGCCGGGTGCGTGTCGTCGCTCATGGGCGTGGTGTCCGGGACTTCTTGCGGGATGGGTGAGATCGCGCAGTCGATCCCGAGCGCCACCACCGCCTCTTGCACCGCCGCATAGATCTCGGCGACCGTCCGCGCCGGGACGAGCGCGATCCGCCGTTCATCGCCGGTACTGTGACGCAGGATGAGCTCGGAGCTGAAGACGTCGATCAGGCCTTCCGCCGACGTCTCGCGGCACGGCATCGCGCCGGTCGTGAAACCGCGCGCGTCGAGCGCGAGCGCAGTGTGCATCCAGTTCGGTTGCGGCGGCGAGAGTGCGACCCGGAGTTTGCCGAGCATCTGGCTGCAGAGATGCAGGCTGCGCTTGGTCGGCGCCCAGCCGGAGACCTCGATGTTCGGCCAGGCGGTGGCGTCGTTCGTCGCGCTCATGGGCTAGTCGGTTTCGACGCGGTCGCGCCGCACCAATGCCTTCTTTCCGCGAATCGCCGCGCCGCGCAGGGCCCCGATCACGCGCTCGGCGGCCTCCGTCGGCACGCCGACGAGGGAGAAGCGATCGGCGATCTGGATCGGGCCGATTTCGCGGGATGCGAGACCCGCTTCGTTGGCGATCGCGCCGACGAGGTCGGCCGGGCGAATACCGGCCTGACGCCCGAGTCCGACGTAGATGCGGGTGACGTCGACCGCGCGCGGCCCCGGCGGTCCTTTCGGTCCGGAGGGACGGCTGGCGTGGGGCGGCGGCGCGACCGCCGCG
>JBEKAU010000229.1:0-5073 GCA_050015755.1 Vulcanimicrobiaceae bacterium
ATGCGAACCTCGTCGGCAAGACGATCAACGCGATTCAATGGTATCCGGGCACCCAAGTCAGCAATACCCAGCAGCTCTACGACGCGCAGTTCCGCACCTCGATCGGCAACGATACGCTGCTGCTGCGCCCGTACGTCGGTGCGATTCAGCCCGAGTCCTACGACGGCTACGACGAGGGGTTCTATCCCTCGTTCTACAGCGGACCTATTCCAAAGACCACTCCTCCCACGACTCCGGCTGAGTGGTACTACGACTTCGTCAATGCGCCGGGCGCGGCATGTCCCCCCGGATCGGTCTTCAGTTACTCGCAGCCGACCAACTCGAAAGGCCAGTCGACGACTCCTGGCATCAACGGGAATCTCGAGTGCTACCAGTATCCGTACACCTTCTACGAACAGGACAAGCTGTACGGCAACACGCTCTCGTACATCCACCCGTTCGGTGACAACTCGCTGCAGTTCACCTACGACTTCCACGGGCAGAGCACGTTCGCATACGCGAACGCGATCGGCAACGTGACGGTGCCCTTCACGGGGACGCGTTTCTCGACGTTGTCGCTGACGGGCGACTTCCATCCACTCGATAAGCTGACCGTCGATCTCGGTCTGTACGACACGACCTGGAGCTTGGGCGGCTCGCAAGGCGTGGTCGACATCGCGACCGGCGCCGAGTCACTGGTGAACCTGCAACGCGACGAGACGCGGTTCGACCCGCACGTGGCGACCGTCTTCCGGCCCGACCGCGACGACTCGCTCCGCCTCGCGTGGGGCACCTCGCACACGTTCCCGTTCGCCGGCGATGTGAGCGGCCTGCCGGCGTACCAGCCGTACGCGCAGTCGGCGCCCGCCTATACGGCCGGTGCCTATACCGAGAAGAACCCGCAACTGCTGCCGGAGTTCAGCTCGGAATGGACCGTCGGCGCAGATCATCGCTTCAGGAACGGTGCCGTGTTCAGCGCGGATCTCGAGTACGCCGTCGTCCACGACGTCTTCCAGCAGCTCGAGTATTCCGAGGTCATCAGCGAGTTCCAAGGCACGCCGACCAACCCGTCCAACGACGTGCTCGGCATCTTCCTGCCGATCAACGTTGCGGAGCTGACCGCGAAGATCGCGACGCTCAAATACGCCTACGCGCCGCCGGTCGGCTGGGGGTATAGCGTTTCGGTCACCGCCGATAGCTCGCAGTTCAGCGGCATTCCGAACAACGCGTACAGCCTCACTGCGAGCTTCCCGGTCAACAATGTGCAGGTGTGCGGCACCGGCCTCTTCACGCCGGGCTTGGCGACCTGTATTCCGTACCTGAAGAGCTTCGGGACGTTCAGCTACACCTGGAGCGACGGTTCACTCGCCAAGCTCGGCGTCGACTACGAGGGCAAGAACAACTCGTACTACCAGCCGCCGTTCGCGGAGCTGTTCCTCACGCTCCGTCACCCGATCAACAAGTCGCTCGAACTGCAAGTCTCGATCGAGAACCTGCTCAACACCAACAACTTCAGAAATCTGCCCGCGCCGAACGCCGGCGAGCCGCTGGTCGCCGCAACCTCGGTCGGGCAGACGACGTATCTCCCCGATCTGCTGCCGATTCCTCCGCGCACGATTCGCGCGCAGCTTCGCCTGCACACCGGGAGGTAACGGCGGCTGGCGCAATGACCCCGGTACGTGCGTTCACGGTCGAGGACGTCCATGCGAGCATCGTCGAGCATGGCGTCCCGGCCGACCTGCGCACGATGACGCGCGACAAGATCTTCTGGAGCCACTTCTGCACCAATCTGGGCCCGGCGGCGTGGGTGCTGGGCGCGCTCGTCGTCACCGTCGGGCTCGACGTGCGATGGGGGTTCATCGCGCTGGTGCTCGGCAATGTGCTGGGCGCGTTGCCGGTCGCGGCCTGCGCGACGCTCGGGCCGCAGACCGGGCTCACGCAGATCGAGATCTCGCGCTTCTCGTTCGGACGCATGGGGACGCGGGTGCCCTCGGCGCTCAACTGGCTGTGCGCGGTCGGATGGGATGCGGTCAACAACGTCCCCTCCGTGCTCGCGCTCGTTGCGCTGGCGGCGCTGGGCGGGATCGGCTTGCCGTTCTGGTTCGGGCTCGCGCTGCTGGCCGGGACGCAGATGCTCGCCAGCGCCTACGGCCACCATCTCGTCCAAGCGATCGGGAAGTATCTGAGCTACGTGCTCGTCGTCGTGTTCGCGATCACCGGCGTCGTCGCGGTCGCACGCGGTGGCTCGTTGACGGTCGCGCACGCGCACGTCACGCCGGCGACGTTCCTGCTCGCGGTCTCGATGGTCGCCGGTTTTGCCATCGGCTTCGCGCCGTACTCGTCGGACTACACGCGCTATCTCGCGCCGGGCACCTCGCTGCGCCGCATCGCGTGGCTGAGCGGCGGCGGGCTCGCGCTCTCGGGCTTCGGCGTCGAGCTGCTGGGCTTGTTGACCGCCAGCCGGTTGACCGACGTTTCGCCGGCCGGCGTGATCGGCAGCGTGACGGCGTTGACCGGCGCGTTCGCGCCGATCGCGCTGCTGGCGATCGCGCTGGCGGCAATCCCGGTCAACTCGATCAACGAGAACACTGCCGCGTACAGCTTGATCTCGGCCGGCGTGCGGCTGCCGCGCCCGATCTCTGCGATCGTCACCGGTGGTTGCGGTTACGCGCTGGCGGTCGCCGGTGCGGGGACGTTCGCCGAGCTCTTCTCGGGCTACATGCTGGTGCTGCTGTATTGGATCGCGCCGTGGGCGTCGATCGTGCTGGCCGACTGGTACGTCGTGCGCGATCACGCGCGAGTAGTCGGGCGCTGGCGCAGCGGCGCGACGATCTTCGCGCTGGTGACGCCGCTGACGATCCTGCTCTTCTCCGCCACCGGGGTGTACGTCGGTCCGATCGCGCGGCTGCTCGGCGGCACCGACATCGGATCGTTCGTCGGCTTCCTGGCGGCCGGGGGACTCTACGTGCTCGTGCAGCGGCGGCGCGGTACGGAAGCGGCTCAGCTCGCCGATCCGGTGGCCGCCTAGATGCTCGCGCCCACTCCGCGCATCCCGGTCATCGACGCGGATGCGCTGCGCTCGTCGCGTCGCTCCGACCTGATCGCCTTCGCGCGCCAACTCGGCAGCGCGGCGCGCACGATCGGGTTCTTTGCGGTCGCCGACCATGGCGTCTCGTCCGACCTGATCAGCGCCGCGTTCGCGCAGTCACGCGGGTTCTTCGCGCAGTCGCCGGCGGCGAAGAACGCCGTCGGAATGGAGCGCTCGCCGGCGTATCGCGGCTACGCGCGTTTCGGCGCCGAGCGGCTCGATCCCGATCGGCCGGGCGACGCCAAGGAGTCGTTCAATCTGGGCACCGAGCTGCCGCCGGACGATCCCGATATCCTCGCCGGCACGCCGTTCTTCGGTCTCAACCAGTGGCCCGAGCTCGACGGCTTCCGAACGACGATGCTCGACTACTTCGCCGCGATGCGCACGCTTTCGTTGGCCCTGATGCGCGCCTTCGCGCTCGACCTGGGTCTGGCCGACGAGCATTACTTCGCAACTTGTTTCGACCGCCCGCTGGCGACGCTGCGCCTCTTGCGCTATCCGCCGCACCCGGGCGCTTTCGACGGGACGCTCTACGGCGCGGCACCGCACACCGACTACGGCATTCTCACGCTGCTCGCACAGGACGACGCCGCGGGCCTGGAAGTGCGCACGCGCGAGGGCACCTGGATCTCGGTCGAGCCGATGCCGGGGACGCTGATCTGCAACATCGGCGACGCGCTGATGCGCTGGAGCAACGACGTCTACGTCTCGACGCCGCACCGGGTCGTCAACGCCTCCGGCCGCGAGCGGCACTCGATCGCGTTCTTCGCCGATCCCAACCCCGACGCGCGAATCGCGTGCTTCCCGTCGTGCGCGAGCGAGACGCGGCCGGCGAAGTATCCACCGATCGCGTACGCTGCCTACCAGCGCGAACGCTACGACGCAACCTACGGACCGGCTTGACCCAGGTTCCGGTCGTCGACGGGCACGGCGTCAACGAACGGCCGCCGCTCGGTCCGCTCGTCGCGCTGGCCGTGCAGCACGTGCTGGTCATGTACGCCGGCGCGGTGGCGGTGCCGCTGATCGTCGGCGGCGCGTTCCATCTGCCGAAGGATCAGCTCGCCAGCCTGATCGACGCGGATCTGTTCGCATGCGGCGTGGCGACGCTGGTGCAGTCGCTGGGCATCGGGCCGTTCGGGATCCGGTTGCCGGTCATGATGGGCGCGAGCTTTGTGTGCGTCGCGCCGATCCTGAGCGCGGCGGCGATGCCGGGGGCGAATTTGGGAGCCGTCTTCGGCGGCGTGATGTTCGCCGGCGTCTTCGGCCTGCTCATCGCCCAGTTTGCCGGGACGCTCGTGCGCCTCTTTCCGCCGGTCGTCACCGGATCGGTGATCACCGTCATCGGCGTCTCGCTCACGAACGTCGCGATCGGTTGGGCCGGTGGCGGCGTCGGCGCGCACGACTTTGGCGCGCCCCGGTACCTCGGCGTCGCCGCGCTGGTGCTGATCGTCGTGCTGTTGCTGCTTGCGTGGGGGCGCGGCATCGTGCGCAATCTCGCCGTGCTGCTCGGCATCCTTGCCGGCTACGCGCTGACGATCGCGCTGGGATGGCCGTCGTTCGCGGGCCTGAGCGCCGAACCGTGGCTCGCGCTGGTGCGCCCCCTTTCGCTCGCGCCGCCCGCGCTGGTGCCCTCGGTGACGCTGGCGATGTGTTTGGCCGTGATCGTCACGATGATCGAGTCGACCGGGATGTTCCTCGCGCTGACCGACATCGTCGGCGTACCGCTCACCGACGGCGCTCTGCGGCGCGGCCTGCGCGCCGACGCGCTCGGCACCCTGCTCGGCGGCTTCTTCAACGCATTCCCCTACACGTCGTACTCGCAGAACATCGGTCTGGTCGGCATCACCGGCGTGCGCTCGCGCTGGGTCGTCGTCGGCGGCGGCGTGCTGCTGCTCGCACTGGGGGTGCTGCCCAAGCTCGGCTTCCTCGTGGCGTCGATCCCGTCGTGCGTGCTCGGTGGCGCGGGCTTCGTGATGTTCGGGATGGTCGCGGCGACCGGCATTCGC
>JBEKAU010000230.1:0-5061 GCA_050015755.1 Vulcanimicrobiaceae bacterium
CTCGCCGGCGTGCGCCGCTTCGATCGCGGCGTTGATCGCGAGCAGGTTGGTACGCACCGAGACGTCGTCGATGACGTCGAGCATCAGCTCGATCTGCGAGGCGTGCTCGACGACGACCGTCACGTCGGCGACGGCCTGCTGCGCGTGCGTGCGCAGGTCGCCCAGGCGTTCGAGCGATCGTTCCATCGTCGCGAACGACGTGCCGGCGAAGCGTTGCAGCTCGTCGGTCAGCGCGCGCGTCGCGTCGCTCGAGCGGGCGACGACCTCGGCGGCGTCGGCAGTCTGATGCACCGCGCTCGCGAGCTGAGCCGTCTCGTCGGCCTGGCGTTCGGTGACCCCGGCGATCTGCCGCAAGAGGAAGGCGTTCTCGGCGGCCGCCCGCGAGGCGTCGTTCGAGGTGCGGCAGATGTCGACCAGCAGGCCGTGCACGCGGCTGACGAAGGCACCGAGCGCCGCGAAGGCCTCGGCTTCGAGCGCATCGGCACCCGCGGGAGGTTCGATCGGCCGGGTCAGGTCGACGACGGTCGCGGGATCGGCGAGCGCACGCAGATGCGCCGTCAGCTGCGGCAGCGCACGCGCGTGACGATCAGGCTCGGGGTCGAGCTCGCCCCGAATACTGGCATCGAGTTGCATCCTCGGTCCCCACCTCGGAAAGTTTCCTCCATCATCGGCAGATCAGACCGCGCTCGACTACCCCCGAACGGGTGCTCGCTGCTACATTCCCGCGTCGACGGTCAGCCCGCCGTCGACGACCAGCGTCTGGCCGGTCACGTACGCGCCGGCCCGCGAGGCGAGAAAGACGGCGGTGCCGGCGATGTCGTCGGGCTCGGCCAGCCGCCGCAGCGGGGCCCGCGCGATCGACGGCCCGGCGATCGCCGGATCGTCCCACAGCGCCTTCGCGAAGTCGGTCTTCACGATCCCGGGCGCGATGCAGTTGACCCGAACGCCACGCGGACCCCACTCGACCGCGAGGCTGCGCGCTAGGCCGATCAGCGCGGTCTTGGAGACCGCGTAGGCGCCGATGTTGCGCGTCCCGGTGACCCCGACGATGCTGCTCAGGAAGATCGCCGACCCACCGCCGCGCTCCGCCAGAGACGGGAACGTGAGCTGGCAGAGCCACAGCGTGCTGCGCACGTTGCTTTGCATGATGCGGTCCCAGGCCTCGTCACCGACGCCCGCCAGCGGGCCGTAATACGGGTTGACGGCGGCATTGGCGACGACGATGTCGATCGCGCCCCAGTGGGCGAGCGTCGCGGCCACCAGCGCTTCGAGCTGCTCCTTCTTTCCGACGTGTGCGGCATACGCGAGCGCCTGATGCCCGGCCGCTTCGAGCTCGCCGGCGACCTGCGCGCACGCCGCGGCATCGCGGCTCGAGATGACGACGCGCGCGCCACGTTCGGCCAAGCGGGTGGCGATCGCGCGACCGATCCCGCGCGAGGACCCGGTGACGATCGCGACCTTGCCGTGCAGATCGAAGAGGTCGTCGCTCATGCTAGAACTCCGGCGTGTCGATCGCGGCCAGGCCGCGCTGCGTGATCTGGTTGGCGGCAGCCCCCATCTGCGCGAAACGTTCGTCGTGCGTCTGGCCGCGCACGTAGCGGACGTAGATCTGCTGGATGATCACGGCGTAGCGGAACATGTTGAAGACGACGTACCAATTGAGGTCGGAGAGATCGGCACCCGAGACGCGCGCGTACCGTTCAGCGACCTCGCGGCGGGTCATGAAGCCCGGCAGCCACGTCGGCATGCGGCCGTGCAGGCCGTCGTAGCCGTCACCCGCTTCACCCCACAGGCACAACAGCTCACCGAGGTCCATCAGCGCCTCGCCGCGCGTGCACATGTCCCAGTCGAGCACGGCGACGGTCCGGTCGGGGTGTTCCGCGTCGAGCAGCGTGTTGTCGAGCTTGTAGTCGTTGTGGATGAGCGTGGCGCGGCGCGCCTGCGGAACGGTTTGCCGGAGCCAACCGACGAACGGCTCGGCGGGCGAGACGTCCGGCGTGAGGGCGTTGTTCCAGCGCTCGATCCAACCGTCGACTTGGCGCCGCACGTAGCCCTCGGGTTTGCCGAGTTCGCCGAGCCCAACCTCGGCCGGGTCGACCGCGTGGAGCGTCGCGAGGTTGTCGACCAAACTCAGGCCGACACCGCGCAGGACGTCCGGGCGATCGGCCCACGGCGCGGGGATCTCACGGCGGAAGACGATGCCGTGGCGGCGTTCCATGACGAAGAAGTCAGCGCCGATCACGGTGTGGTCGGTGCACAGCAGATAGCTCTGCGGCGCGAGCGCGTAGCCGCGATGCAGCACCGAAAGGACGCGATGTTCGCGGCGCATGTCGTGCGCGCCGGGTGCGACCGGACCGAGCGGCGGCCGCCGCAGCACCCACTCGCGCTCACCGAAACGAATCAGGTAGGTCAGGTTGGCGTGCCCGCCACCGAACTGGCGCAGCTCGAGCGGACCGACGGCACCCTCGAGGTGCTCGTGCAGGTACGTCTCCAGTCTCGCGATGTCGAGGCGCTCTTCGGCGCGCACGTCCATCGTGTCGGCGTCGCGCTGGATCATCGTGTGCTCCGCGCCGGCGTCCCCGCGAGGTGCGCCGTCTCGTTCGCGCTCATCAGCAGCCGGCGGCCGCCGCCGATCCGCATGACGCTGACCGACGCGTTGGCCAGCGGGAAGAGGAAGTCGTGCGCGGTGCCGGCGATCGCGCCGAGCGCCGCGTTGATCGCGCCGGCGTGCGAGACGACCGCGACGCGCGCACCGGGATGCTTGGCGGCGATGCCGTCGAGCGCGCGCAGCATGCGCGTGCGGACGGCAGCACCGTCTTCGGTCCCCGGGATGCCGCGCCACGAGCCGTCGCGCATCGCGACCATCGCCAGCCACGCCAGCCGCGCCCGCAGCGGCATCCCCGGCTCGGTCGGGCCGATCGTGATCTCGGTGACGTCGGGCTCGATGTGCACCGAGAGCCCGCTGGCCGCCCCGATCGTCTCCGCCGTCTCCTTCGCGCGCTGCACGGGACTTGCGTAGATCGCCTCGAGGCCGACGTCGGCGAGCCGCGCCGCGACCCGCTCGGCCTGGACACGGCCGCGCGGGCTGAGCGGGTGGCGCTCGTAGTCGTCGTAGACGGTGAACGCGTCGTCCGACTCGGGGACCGCATCGGCGTGGCGCACGACGTACAGCTCCGCCGCGCCGGACCCGAGACTCAGGCCCAGCTCGTCGAGCGGATCGACCCGACTCAACGCGCGGTGCCCTTGCGGAGCTCTTCCTTGGCGATCGTCACCCGATGGACTTCGTCCGGCCCGTCGGCGAGGCGCAGCGTGCGCTGATGCGCGTACGCGCGCGCCAGGAACGTATCGTCGCTGACGCCCTTGGCGCCGTGGATCTGGATCGCGCGGTCGATCACGCGCAGCGACATCGCCGGACAGACAACCTTCGCCATTGCGAGCGAGGCTTTCGCGACCTTGTTGCCGTGTTCGTCGAGCTGCTTTGCCGCATCATAGACGAGCAGGCGCGCCTGATCGATGTCCATGCGCGAATCGGCGATCGCTTCCATCACGACGCCTTGTTCCGCCAGCGGCTTCCCGAAGGCGATGCGCTCCTTGGCACGCGCGACCATCAGCGCGAGCGCCCGCTCGGCGACGCCGATCGAACGCAAGCAATGGTGCAGACGTCCCGGGCCCAGACGTCCCTGCGCGATCTCGAAACCGCGCCCTTCGCCGAGTAGCATGTTCTCGAGCGGCACGCGCACGTTCTCGAAGCGGATCTCGCAATGACCGTGCGGTGCGTCGTCGTAGCCGAACACCGGCAGCGCGCGCAGGACGGTGACGCCGGGCGTGTCGATCGGAACGATGACCATCGACTGCTGCAGGTGCTTGGGCGCATCGGGGTTCGAGCGGCCCATGAAGATGAGCACTTTGCAGTCGGGATGACCGGCCCCCGACGTCCACCACTTGACGCCGTCGATGACGTACTCGTTGCCTTCGCGGCGGATCGTCGATTGGATGTTGGTCGCGTCGGACGAGGCGACGGCCGGTTCGGTCATCGCGAAACCCGAGCGGATCGTGCCTTCGAGCAGCGGCGCGAGCCAGCGATCCTGCTGGTCCTTGCTGCCGTAGCGCGCGAAGACTTCCATGTTGCCCGTGTCGGGCGCGCTGCAGTTGAAGACTTCCGGCCCGATCGTCGAGCGGCCCATCACCTCGCACAGCGGCGCGTAGTCGCGGTTCGAGAGGCCCGCGCCGAACTCGCGCTCGGGGAGGAACAGGTTCCACAGGCCCTGCGCTTTGGCTTTGGCCTTGAGCTCTTCCATGATCGGCGGCTGCATCCACGGTGACGGCCCAGCTCGCAATTGCTGAGCGTACACGGCTTCGTTTGGATAGACGTCGGAGGCCATGAACGCCTCGAGGCGCTCGAGCAGCGACGCAGCGGCGGTTGTCGTCATGATGCGACTACCTTTCGCGTCGGATCGGGGAATACTGCGCGCTCGAGAACGTCCGCGGCGGCGGTCCGGCGGGCCTCGTCGGCGACGACACCGTCCAGAATCGCCTCGCGAATCAGGCCTTGGAGGAGGGCCATCAGCACCCCCGCCGTGGCGCCCGGGTCGCGCACGTCGGCCAGGCCCCGCTCCCGCAAGGCGGTCAGATGGGCGGTCAGCCGAGCCACCCCCTGATCCCGGGCGGCGCGGCGCTCGCGGATCAAGGTCTCGTCGCGCAGCGCCACGAGCTGATACGCACGCAAGAGGGCCGGATGGGTCTCCGCCGGCGCCTGCAGCCCGTCGGCCAAGGCACGAATTTGGGTGCGCGCCTCGGCCAGGTCGGTCACGTCGTCCCGCAGGCGGTCGAAGCCGAGCCGAGCCTGCTCGCGGACGCGCAGCAGCGCGCCGCGCAGGGCATCGCGCTTGTCGCGGAAGTGCCGGTAGAAGGTGCCGTGCGCCAGTCCCGCCTCGAGGGCGATCGCGTCGGCCGTCACCTGTTCGTAGTCGCGGTTCGCGAGCAGGCGCTCCAGCGCGTCGAGCAGTCGCTCGCGGGCGTTGCCGCGCGGCCGGCGCGGCACCGGCGGCGCGCCCGCCTCGG
>JBEKAU010000231.1:0-5052 GCA_050015755.1 Vulcanimicrobiaceae bacterium
CGCCTAAAGCGAACGCGAGAGCAACTTCCGGGGTGCGCGCAAGCGCACCCTGGAGCCATGCTTGGGGCATGGACTTCCAGATTTCCGCCCTTCCGCTCGAGCCGTTCGCACCGCTCTTCGGCCGCAGCGACGACGAACTCGCGCGCGCCGGCGTCGTGCGCATGACCGTCACCGAACACCCCGCCGCGCCGTGCCGCGTCAGCTTGCGCGACGCAGCGATCGGCGAGACGGTGCTGCTGCTGAACTACGAGCACCAGCCGGCCGACTCACCCTATCGTTCGCGTCACGCGATCTTCGTGCGCGAGGGCGCCGAAACGGCTCATCTCGCCGTGAACGAGGTGCCCGAGGTGCTGCGCCGACGGCTCATCGGCGCGCGCGCGTTCGACGACGCCGGGATGATGACCGATGCCGACGTCGCGGACGGCCACGATGTCGATTCCCTCATCCGCCGCCTGTTGGCGCGCGACGACACCGCCTACGTGCAGCTGCACTACGCCAAACGCGGCTGCTACGCGGCGCGCGCCGAGCGCGCCTAGCGCTCAATTCTCGTCGGCGAAGAGCGCGTGGGTGAGGATGCCGATCGTGGCCTGCACAACGGCTTCTTCTTCGCCCGCGCGCATCTCGGTCAGCCGCCAAAAGAGCGCGTTGAAGACGCGCGCCGTCGCCTGCACGTCGGTCTGCGGCCGCGCGCCGGGCGCGCGAGCCACGATCTGCAGCATCCCGACGACGCGGCGCAGCGTCCAGGCGTCGATCTCCGCGTGCATGGCGGCCAACTCAGGGTCGCGCAGCACGGCTTCGTGCCAAGCACGATACGCGCCCAGATACTTGACGTCGACCCGCAGCGCGCGGCGGACGACCTCGACGACGACGGCCTTCGCGTCTCGTGGCGTGTGAGCGACGCCGACCGGTACGTCGACGGTGGCGAGCTCGGCGAGCAGCGCGTCCATCAGCACCAGCAGCGCCTGGCGTTTCGATCGAAAGTGCAGGTAGAACGCGCCGACCGCGACCTTGGCACGGCGCGCGATCTCTTCGATCGTCGTCGCCTCGTAACCGTCGGCCTCGAAGCTTGCCAACGCCGCGCGCAGCAGCGCCGCGCGCGTCTGGCGACTGCGCTCCTGCTGCGGCGGTGGCGGCAACGATTCGCCGGCAAGCAGTTGCGGGGAAGACGGCGGGGCGGGTGCCGGTACCTTAGACGGGCGGCGGCGGGGCAACGAACGCGTCGAGCGCGGCGGCGAGAACCATCGGCGCGTCTTCCGACACGAACGTTCGCGCCCCCTCGACGAGTTGCAGTCGGCCCTGTGGGAAGGCGTTCGCGAGGCGCTCGCCGAGCGCAACCGGGAAGAACAGATCCTTGGTTCCCCATGCGACGAGCACGGGGCGCTCGAAGGTCGCAAACGTCTCCGCGGCGGCCAACGTGTCACGTGCCGAGACGGCACGCATCACCTGCCGCACGTCGTCGCGCACGCGGACATCACCGATGAACGGCGCGAACGCCATTCGCAGCGACGCGTCGTCGGGAACGGCGCGCGTGACCGATGCGAAGAACGCGCGCTGCATCACCCGCAGGCGGAGCAGGTGCGCGAAGCACCAAAAGCCGCCGGGCACGGACGCCAGCGCGTAGAGCGGCCACAGCACGCGCGGCGGGAACGCTTCGAACGCATCGCAGTTGGTGAGCGCCAGACGCGTGACGCGTTCGGGCCGTCGCGCGACGACGAGCTGACAGATGGCGCCGCCGGTATCGTTGCCGACGAGCGTTACGTCGTGCAGGTCGAGCTTCTCCATCAGCTCGATCACCGCGTCCGCCAGGCCGTGCGGCGTGCGCTCCGCGTGCGGGTTCGCGGGCAGTCGGTGTCCGCCCAGCGGAAAAGTCGGTACGACGCAGCGGAAGCGACGGTGAAGCGCGGCGACGACCTTGCTCCACAGCGCGCCAGCCGCGAAGACGCCGTGCACGAACACGAGTGTCGGGCCGCTCCCGATGTCGGCGTATTCCACCGGTCCGATGGTCAGGTCGATGCGATGTGTGGTAGCAGCAGAGGACACGGCGAGCCTCGCATTATGAATATGAGTTCATATTCATATTACAACTCCATGGCCTTGCGCGCAAGAGTCTTCGCCTTCGCTTCTGCGGCTCGCCAAGCATCGGGTGTGTCGACGTCCGTCACGTACGCGTCGTCGTGCTCGAGCATCTCGGCGATTCGCAAGGCCGGATCGCGCCGCACCCGCGCCGGCGGTTCGTCGTCGCGCAGGTTCGGAATGCGCGTACGCGCCTTCGGCGACCAGATCACCGGATGTCCGGGCGTCCCGTGCACGATCGGATACGCGAGGTCGACGTCGGGCGCCACGCGGGCAACGAAGGCGCGCACGTGGGCCGCATCGAGGAACGGCAGATCGGCGGGTATCACGACCAAGGTGCGGTCGTAGGGGAACGCGGCGTGCGCGAGCGCGAGCGTCGCGCTCGGCCCCGGCGTCGGTTTCGTGACGATCAGACGCGCAAAACGCAAGTCGTTGATCGTGTCGGCCACCGCCGGGGTCGCCACGACCAGCGGTGCGAGCTCCCGCAAGGAGAGCAGCAGCCGCCGCGCCAGCGGCACGCCCGCGAACGGCTCGACGAGCTTGTGGAACCCCATGCGCTCCGACCGTCCGCCGGCGAGCACGACGACCTGCAGCCCGATCGGCCACGGTGAATCCGTCACCTGGCGGTTGTACGCAGTGCCCCGGCGCGTTCCCGCTACGGAATGATCGCGATATTGCCGGGCGTGAAGGTAAGTGCAGCCTGGCTGGTGCTGGCCGTGCTGGTGGGGTTCACGGCCATCAGTCCGTGCGGCTGTGCGAAGAACACGTTGCCGATCGGATCGGTCGTCAGGCCGTACGGCTGTGCGTAGGGAAGAGTGGCCGGTACCGACAGGGACGGGCTCGTCGCATTGGGCGTGAAGTAATTGAGCGCGCCGTTGTAATAGACGGTTACGTTTCCTGACGAGTCGCAGGCGATCTGGTCGGCCTGTTGCGCGATCTCGCTGCCGGCCGGGAACGCTTGCACGTAGCCGCTGCTATTGGGACTGACGAATTCGAGCGCGATCGAGGCGTTGCCGCTACCGTTGTACGTCATCAACAGTGCGTCGTGCGTGGCGCCGGCGCCGAACCCGGTCGGGCAGTAGATCGCGTCGAACGAATCGCTGCCGTTGCCGGAAAACGTGCTGAAGCTGCCCGAGATGAGACCGCCGCCGCCGTTGGCGACGAGGAATGCGTCGTACTGCGGATTTCCCGCGTAGACGATGTTGCTCGAGGCGGCGACCGGTGAGCTCGAACCCGAATACGGTGGACCGGTGACCGTAAAACCGGTGGTGGGATCGGAAATGTCGATGTTCCCGCTCCCGGTGTGGTAGGTGAGGCGAACCGCGGTGGCGTCGACCAGCGCGAGCGGCAGGTCGGTCGAGCTCTTGTAGGGATATGCGCTCTTGGCGAGCTCGCTGTTCGAGTCGAAGAAGTAGATGTTGCCGGTTCCGTCGCTGGCCACGCCCTGCGCCGTCGTCGACGCCGGCAACGTCGCGAGCTGGAGCCGCATGTCGGGATACGCGACGAAGATGATGGACCCCGCCGGCTGATAGCTGTCCAGCGCGACGATCTCTTGCGGCGCGACCGCGAAGGTCGTCGAGCAAACGACGCTGCCGCCGCAACTCGCGCCGCCGGCCAGCGTCGCCGTCAGCGTCAGCGTCTGCGCGACGCCGTCGTAGGAGCTGGCCGTGATCGAGAACGCGTTCGGTGCGGTCGTCGTCGGCTGGACCAGCGCCAGCGGATTGGGCGCCGAATGTCCGGAGAGCGCGAGCGTGTACGTCGGCGCGCCGGGACCGACGATGACGTTCCCATCCACGTCGAGCGCGTTGACGATGAACTTCGAGGACGGCCAGACCGGCTCGACGACGGTTGGCGTCGTCGCGCCGAATGAGCCGGGGTAGGCTGCGATCGCGTACGACGCCGGCAACGCGCCGAGGGTCACCTCGAGCGTATTCGTCTGGCCTTCGGTGATCGTGATGGCGACGTTCGTCGCGGCCGAGAGCGCATCGGCACTCGTGTCCTCGGTCGTGAAGCTGCCCAGGTACGTGCCGGCCGGGACCGAGAGAGTGAGCGTGCAGACGGTGGAGGCCAGCGAAGACAGGCAGCCCGTCGACGTCGGGGTCAGCGCGGCGTTGAAGGTCTGGGGACCTCCCGGCGTCGCGCCCGTCGGGGTGAGCACGATCGCGATCGACGCGGTCGACGGCGAGAGATAGCGCGGCAACCGCGCGGACGACGAGCCGGTCTTCCCGGCCGGGATCGTAATGACGATCTTTGCGTGGCCCAACGAGGTCGGCCGCTCGCTTGCGGAGGCGCCCGGCGCCGGGACCGGAACGCTGCTCGAGCGCCCGCCGGCACAGCCGGCCAAGCCGGCCGCGAGTGCGAGCCCAACGACGCAAACAGCAAGGCTACCGGGGCAAAAACTCGACCGCATGCCTGAGGCTTCGGACCCCTCCTCCGCTTGCCCTTACGCGGGGGCCGGCCGGCCGCCAACCGTGCAGAAATCGTGAGGAGGTCCGCATCTCGCGTTGACTCTCCAGCGGCCCGCATGATAAACTTCCCGGGTTATGTACGCCATCATCGAGACCGGCGGCAAGCAGTTGCGCGTGGCCGAGGGCGACGTCATCCGCACGGACCTTCATGCGTCCGAAGTCGGATCGTCGATCACCTTCGACCGCGTGATTCTGGCGTCCAACGCGGGCGGCGAGGTGTCCATCGGGGCCCCGCTCGTCAACGGTGCGACGGTCACCGGCACGGTGCTGCGCCTCGCCAAAGACAAAAAGATCCTCGTCTTCAAGTACAAGCCCAAGAAGCGCGTCCGCAAGCTGAACGGCCACCGGCAGCCCTTCGCCGAAGTCCGGATCGACAGCATCAGCCTGTAGTTCCGGTGCTCCGGGTCATTTTTCGCGAGGACAGCCGGCAACGGCTGTCCTCTGTGCTTGCCACCGGTCACGCCGACACGGCGCCGCACGGCGAGGACATCGCCTGCGCGGCCGCCTCGGC
>JBEKAU010000232.1:0-5051 GCA_050015755.1 Vulcanimicrobiaceae bacterium
GTGCTGCACCTCTTTCTCAGCACGACGTGAGCATCTCGAGCATCTCGCCCGTACGCCTGCGGGCGTGCGCGCCGATGCTCGTCGCGCTGGTGCTCGCCGCCGTGACGCAGCGGCTGGCGCCGGGCGGCGCGTTGCTGCCGGTGTGGTTGCCGATCGTGCTCGCGTTGCTCGCGCTGGCGTGGCCCGCGCTGCGCCCGGCGAACGTCGTGCGCGACGACACGTTGCCGGCGCTCGCGATCGTGCTCTCGGCGATCGGCGTCGTCACCGTCGCGCGGCTGGCGCCCGACCTCGCGCAGCGGCAGATCGTGTGGCTGCTCTTCTCGCTGGTGCTCGCCGTCGCGCTCGGTCCCGCGTTCGAGCGCTTTCGCGTGCTGGCTGCGTACAAGTACATTTGGATCCTGGCGGCGATCGTGCTGTTCTTCGGGCTCGCGCTGTTCGGTCAGGAAGTCAACGGCGCGCGGCTGTGGATCCGCCTCGGGCCGATCCAGTTCGAGCCGGTCGAGGTCATCAAGCTGCTGGTCGTGCTGTTCATGGCCTCGTATCTGACCGAGACGGCAGACGTCATCGCGCACACGCGGCCGTGGTCGCTGCGCGCGAACGCGAAGTACCTCGGGCCGCTGTTCATCGGCTGGGGCGTCTCGATGGCGATCTTGGTGTTCGAGCGCGACATCGGGATGGCGACGCTGCTCTTGGCGACGTTCGTGGCGATGCTGTACGTCGCGACCCGGCGGATCGATCTGGTCGTCGGCGCGAGCGCGATCTTCGCCGTGGC
The DNA here is from genome assembly GCA_050015755.1 of Vulcanimicrobiaceae bacterium. Classification (GTDB taxonomy): domain Bacteria; phylum Vulcanimicrobiota; class Vulcanimicrobiia; order Vulcanimicrobiales; family Vulcanimicrobiaceae; genus Vulcanimicrobium. Next base: position 773 of record JBEKAU010000232.1, read on the forward strand.
GGCATGGCTGGCCGCGACGCACTACCGCTATGTCGAGACGCGCATCGCGGTCTGGCGCGACCCGTTCCACGATCCGCTCGGTGCGGGCTACCAGGCGGTACAGTCACTGTTCTCGCTGGCGGCGGGGGGACTCTTCGGCACCGGCTACGGCTTGGGCCACCCGGACTACATCCCGAGCGTCTCGACCGACTACATCTACGCGGCGTTCGGCGAAGAGTGGGGCGCGATCGGATCGATCGCGATGCTGTGCCTGTTTCTGGCCATCGTGCTGCGCGCGCTGCGCATTGCGACGCGCCAACCCGACCTCTACACGAAGCTGCTTGCGACCGGGCTCGCGGCGGTGTTCGGTTTCCAAATCCTCATCATTGTCGGCGGCGTGCTGCGGCTCTTCCCGCTGACGGGCATCACGCTCCCGTTCATCTCGTACGGCGGCAGCTCGCTGGTGACGAACTACGTGCTGGTCGCGCTGGTCTGGGCGATCTCCAGCGAACGCACGACCTCTTCGGCACGGTGAGCCGCACCGCAACCTTCTTCTGGTCGGCGATCCTGGGCGGCGCGGTGGTCGCGATCGGCGCGGGATTCCTGAGCGGCCGCAGCGTCGGTGCGCGCGCGCTCGCGCCGCCGCATCCGCACCGTGCGGCGGCGGCGCTGCCGGGCGCGATCGCCCCACGTACGACCGTACGGGCGTTGCACGGCGCCGGCTCGTTCGATCCGAGCGGCGACGATCCCGATCCGTACGGCGCGGACGACATCGCCGTCGCCGCGCGCCCCGACGGCTGGCGTGATCCCGATCCGGGCGCGCCGCCGCGCGTCGCGATCCTCGTCGTCGGCGGCGACCGCGACGCCTCGGCGCTCGACGCACTGCTCGCCCAGGGTGTTCCGCTCGCGGTGCTGGTCGGCCCGGACGACGCGCACGACACGCTGCGTGTCGTGCGCGAGGCCGGCAAGAGTGCGCTGATCGATTGCGCGCACGTCGATCTGGCGACGCTGGCGAGTTTGCGGCGTGGCGGCGCCGAGGGGATCGCGTGTTCGACGGCCGATCCGGCGCGGGCACGCGCGCTGATCGCGGCCGATGGCAGCGGCCTGGTGTTCGACGATCGCATCGGCGACGATGCGCTCTATCGCGCGGCACGCGCGGCTCACATCCCCGTCGTCAGCCGCGACGTCGTCGTCGACGCGCGTGACGAAGGTGCTTATGTCGACTTCCTGTTCGACCAAGCCCTGGCGATCGCGCGCCGCACCGGTCTTGCCACCATCGCGCTCCACGCGCGCAGCAGCTCGGCGGCCGCGCTCGAACGCTTCGCCGACCGGGCGCAGCGCGGTGGCGTAGAGATCGTGGAGATGCGGGCACTGGCGCGGACGTGAGCGGCCACACCGTCCGCCCCAGCGGCTCAAGCGAAACGGTCCTGGGGCCGATAGGGTATGCACGCAGATGGAAGCCGGGGACGACGTCGTTCGCCTGCCGTTTCCGGACCGCCGCCGCGGTCCGCGTCGCGCTGCAACGATTTCTGAGGGCGAGCTTCCGGTCGAGCGCCGCACCGGCGACCGCCGCCGGCGTAAGCCCGGCGTCGCGGCCCTGATGGGCGCCGTTCTCAGTCCGCCGGCGATCGGCTTGGTCGCCGTGACGGACGAGCCCGGCGAGGGCGAGCCTGCGCTCGAGATCCAGATCGAGATCGTCGAGTCGCGTGGCTGAGTCAGGTGCCGAGCCGTCATTGGACAGCGAGCCGCCGGCGCGGCGGCATGGCCCGCGCCGTCGTGACGGAGATGCACCGGTCGGCGGCGAGCGCCGCAACGGCGATCGCCGCCGCACACCGGGGCTGATCGGTTTGCTGCGCGCCCTGTTCCGCCGCAAGCGGACCTGAGCGCGCCGGGCGCGGTGTGATCCGCGCCCCCTCCCTTCCCTCGGGCGAATGAGTAAGCTTCTGGTAAGCGGGCGATGCTTCCATTGTTCGCGTCCGGACGTCCACGTCCGGAGGAGGGTGGAACAATGGGTGTTGGAGTGCGAAAACGCGCCGTCTCGGCGGGTCTCTCGATCGCTTTGACCGCGTCGCTGGTCGTCGCGCTGCAAACGTCGGCGCGCGCCGGCGTCCCGGGTGGGCCGTATCAGGCGAGCTGTCAGGGTATTCAGATGGTCGGCACGACGCTGGTCGCCGGCTGCACGGGGTTCTTCGGCAATTCGATCACCAGTACGCTGCCGAACGCCGCGCAGTGCAAGGGCGCGATCTCGAACGTCGACGGCACGCTGCGCTGCGTGATTTCGTCGATGCGGTCGGAGAGTGGGCGCGACACGTTCAACATCATCAGCGAGCCGGTGACGACGAAGAACAGCAACGGGACGACGGTCTTTTGGCGCGTCGATCACCCCGACGTCATCGCGCTGGCATCGGCCTATCCGCAGATTCGTTTTCAGGAAGGCGATCAGATCACCATCGGTGCCGGCGGCTGCGCGCAAACCGGTGGGATGGGCAAAACGTGGAAATCGTACGTCTATCCGACCGGCGACAACGCGGCGCAGTACTATAGCGGCCTGCTGTGGATCCCCGGCGTGACCGGCGGCGGTCTTCAGCGCGACGTTGCAGTCGTCAATCGCAAATGGATCGTGCCCGCCCACCTCGCGCCCAACGTCGCCAGCCAACTCTTCTTGCACATCGGCTATCAGGACGATGGCCCGGGCGACAACGGCTACTACAGCCACGACAACGGGAACAACAACCAGTGCCTGGGCGTAGGCCCCGCCTGGATACAGGTCAGCGTCTTCACGCCGACCGCGCCGCCCAAGCCACTGGGCGTTAGCTGGGCGCCTTGGAAGCAGCCCTTCGATCTGACCTGGAACGTCAACGTCGCGGGCGACGACAACGGGTTTCCGCTGAATCCGCGCTGGGGGTATCAAGTCCAGCATCCGGACGCGAAGCCCGACTTTCCCGGGGCATGCGCGCCCTCGTTCTCCGGGCACGACGAACCTTTCCACGGGAACGACACGGTCAACGACTCGACGCTGGCGGCGAACTGCACGACGCAGTTGCCGACGACCGACCTCTACACCGGCGTGTGGAGCGTGTTCACCCTGTGCAACTCGACGAACGTGTTCGACGGCCACCTCAATTGGGCGTTCGCGACGTACACCGGGAACCTCCAGTGGCGCAACTATTCCGGCGGCTGGCCGCAGGACGCCGACTACAACATGGGGATCATCGACCCCGATAATGCCAGCCAGACCACGACCAGCGACGGCGGCTTCACGGGCCTGGGGATGGAGTTCGACTCGAAGGAGACGATCGACAATTTCGGCTCGCCGTGGTGGAAGAGCTTCGGCAACGACTCCGACGCGCAGAAGACGGCCGCCGTCAACGGGCAGCCGGCGACGATCGTCGGCCTGGTCGGCATCGACGGCGTGCACGGCGGCTACACCGAGATTCACCCGGTGCTCGCCATGGCCGTGCTGATCGGCGAGAAGACGAACAGTGACGGTGTCGACGAGACGTGGGCGTTCTTCATTCGCAATCAGGGCGACGAGGGCGAGTGTAGCGAGAATGAGCACCTTTGGAACGGGCTCGCCGGCGACTACGCGCTGCAAGTGCAGTGGCCCAGCGACGCCACCAAGGTCAGCCTCACCGGCGCGTCTGACGACGTCTGGACATCGTGGAAATCCGGCGTGAGCGGCCCGACGATCGAGCAGCAAGCGCCGTGGACGTACGTGGAGTTCCATCTGCCGAGCCCGACCAGCTCGAGCGACGGGATCGACGGGACATTCACGCTGCACTACACGCTCAAGGATCCGGCCAAGCACGTCTCGCGGCGGATCACGCTCGCAGCGGCGGCAGCCCGCACCGAAGAGGCCGACGTCGACTGGGACGACATCGCCGCAAAGATCAGCGACCCGACGACGCGTTCGGCATTCACCTCGCAGCTGCACGTCGCGCCGGTCGTCACGCTGACGCCTCACGCGAACCGCCTGCGGTTCCCGACCGCGATCGCGGCGCATCATGCACGTGCTGACGCCTCGCGCAAGGGTCAGCTCACCCGCGACGTGCGCGTGCCGAGCCCGTTGTCCAAGGCGCAGACGACCGCGCTGAACGCGCTCTACGTCAAGTATTCGCCCAGCTTCCCGGCGGTCAAGACGCCATGAGGTCGTGAGCGAACAAGCTCTCCAAGATCGTGGCCATCGCGGGGTCGAGCGCGCGCAGCCGTGCGCGCGTCGCCCGCGGCCACGGTGAGCGTGCGTCGTTCGCTTCGACCCATGCGCGCATCGCTTCGGCGAAATACTCGTCGAGTGCCGTCG
>JBEKAU010000233.1:0-5021 GCA_050015755.1 Vulcanimicrobiaceae bacterium
CTCGCCGCTCGCAAAACCGCTGTACGAACGGCTCGGCTTCGAAGACGAGCCTGCGATGCGCCTGCGCACGTCGTGATCGTTCAGATCACGTTCAGCAGCACGAGCACCAGCAGGATGACCAGGACGAGGCCTACCCCGCCACCGCCCCACGAAACCGGCGTGTAATACGGCCGTCCCGCATTGACCGGCACGAAGCCGCCGACGAGCCAGAGGACCAGGAGCACGATGAGGATGGTAGTCAGCATGAACGCCTCATGCCCAAGAAACCGCCCTTCGCCTCCGCTTCGGCGCCGGCGCTCATCCGTTGCCGTGCCCAGGGTGGAAGGTCGCCGCTGGGGAGGGGCTGCGCGATCGCGTAGCCTTGGAACTCGTCGCAATCGAAGCGGCGTAGCCACACCCCTTGCTCCTTCGTTTCGACGCCTTCACCGATGACGCGCATCCCCAGGTCGTGCGCGAGTGAGATGAGGTGCCGCACGATCGTCCGAGTCCACCCATCCTCGTCGAGCACGCTCACGAAACGGCGGTCGAGTTTGAGCACGTCGGCGCGCAGCGTCTGCAGCAGCGCGAGCGTCGAGTAGCCGCAGCCGAAGTCGTCGATCGCGACCTCGAACCCCGCGGCGCGCGAAGTCGTGACGAACGCCGCGAGGGCGTCGATCTCACGGACATTCGTCGTCTCGGTCACCTCGATGGTCACGCTCGTGCTGGCGCGCACTTGTCGACGCAGCCATTGCGCGAACTCCGCAGCGTCGGTCGCCGCGGCGGTGGCCGCGCTGATGTTGACGTGGACGGGGATGAACAGGCCCTCCGCTTCCCAGGCCGCGATCTGCACGCAGGTCCGCGCCAGGATCGCGCGGTCGAGCGTCTCCGCTTCGCCGCAGGCGGCGGCTGCTTCGAGCAGATCGACGGGAGCATCGCGCTCGGTCCCACGGCGCAACAACGCTTCGACGGCGACCAGCCGCCCCGAGGTGGCGTTGACGATGGGCTGGTACCGGAGCGAGAGACCTTCGTGCATAACCTGCCGAAGATCGCACCCCGCCGTCACCGCGGCGTCACCGCCCCGTTACTCGACCCGGTGAGGACCACCGCGACGACATGCACCTGCGCAGCACGCTCCTCGAGCGCCTCGAGCGAGCCGACCCGCGAATCATTCGGATCGCGGCCGATGCAGGCTGGGGAAAATCGACGTTCGTACGAGCGCTGGCGGCGCTTCGTGGGTCGGCCGCGATCGTGGAGGCGCCTGACACGGCGGGGGCCGAGCCCTACGAACGGGCGGTCATCGACGCGCTGGCGGCTGCCGGCAGCGGTGAGGGCCCGCTCTTGGATCGCTGGAGCGCGAGCGGCGGTCCGTCGTTGGTCGCGTTCGAAGACGTCCACCTGCTCGACGAGGCCGGACTCGACGTCCTGCGCGCGCTGCTGCGACGGCACGCGCCGGACCGTTGCGTCGTCCTGACGACGCGCGGCGCCCTGCCGCTCCCGGTCGGGCGCTATTTCGCGCCCCACGAGATCGTCTCGCTCGGTGGGCCCGACCTGGCGCTGACCGAGGAGGAGGGCCGCGCACTGATCGCCGACGGCGCGACGGTTCCCGACGCCGTGATCGCCCGGGCCATGCGCATTTCGCGCGGCTGGCCGATCGCGACGCTGCTCTTTGCGCGCTTCGCCCGCGAAGGCCGCCTCGCGGCGTTGCTCGACCGCCTCGAAGATCGCGCCTTCGAAGACCTCCACCTCTACCTGGAAAATGAAGCCCTCGCCGATCTGTCCGCCGCCGACCTGGAGGCGTTGGCACTGTGCGCGTGCGCTCGCGGCATCACTGTCGAGGACGTCGACGCCGTGCTCGGCCCGGAAGGCGTCGCCCGGCTCGATGCGTTCGCGGTGCGGCAATTCGTGTTGCGCGAGGGCGACGTCTACCACGGCGGGCTCATTGCCGCGGCGCTGACGCGCGGTCGGCCCGCCGAGGTCGCAGCGATGCGCGCGCGCTGCGCCGCTGCCCGCTCGGCTCGCGGCGATCATTGCGGGGCCGCCGAACTGTGGCTCGCCGCCGGTGATGCGCCGCGCGCCGCCGCCGCACTCGACGCGGTGGGCCCACCGCAACCCGGCGTCGCGGTCTCCTCGCGATATCTGCGGCTGCTGCTCGCGATCCCGCTCGAGGCGCTGCTCGCGACCCAGCACGCCTACGTCGTCATGCTGACCTCGCCGGGCGTCGCTGCAAACTCGCCGCCGCTGTACGCGCAGGCGCGCGCACTCGCGGAGCGGAGCGGCGCGAACGATCGCAACCTGCGTGTCTCGACGCTGCTCGCGCTCGCCGTCTTCGCCTACCAGGCCTCGGAGCTGCGCCGCGCCGAGGAATTGCTCGAGCGCCTCCAGGCCGAGCACGAGCGCGAACCCTTCGCCCCCGAACGTGCCGCCGTGCTGGCCGCAACCTGGGCAGCCGTCGCGTCGTTGCGCGGCCGAACCGTCGACGCCGCCGCGCGTTGGGACGAGGCGCAGCTCGACGCCGCCGACGGTTCGACGATCTACGAGTTGCAGCGACTCACCCTGCGCATCGGGATCGCGCTCTCGGCCGGCGAATCGCGGCGCCTCATCCCCGACGTGCGGCGCCACATCGCGATGGCGCGCGCCTCCGGCGACCCGATCTGGATCGCCGACGCGCGGGTCTACGAGGCGGCGATCACGCGGATGACCGTCGACGACGACCTGACCACCGAAATGGTTCTGAACGCGATCGAGCGCGAGGAGCTCACCGCCGCCGACCCCGCCGCGTACCGGCACATCACGCGCGCAGCCGAGCTGCCGAACGACGCGCGCAACATCCTCTCGTGCCTGGCATTGATCGGTATGGCCTACGCGCAGCACGATGCCGCGACCGCCCGCCGGATGCTCGCATCGGCGATCAGCGGGCTCGATCGCATGGGCCGCACCCACTATCAGATCCTCGCTCGGCTCATCGCGGCGCGGATCCCGGGTGAATCGACGGCGCGCCTCTACGAAGAAGCCCGCACGCTCGCCGCCCAGGTTCAGGATCCCCGCACCGCGGCATCGGTCGAAGCCTTCGCCGCCGGCCGCATGGACGAGGTCGCGTGCTATCCGTATGCCGTCAAGCTGGTGCGGAAAGCGCGCTTCGGCGTCGAGTCAGCGCTGCGCGTCGAGATCCTGCGCGGCCGCGTCGTCCGCAGGGGCGAACAGATCGCCTTGCGCAGCCGCGAATACGAACTGCTCGCCGCCCTCGCGTTGGCCGGCACGCCGCTGGCCCGCGCCGCGCTCGCAACGCGACTGTGGGGCGAAGACGCCGCCGAGGACGCGGGCCCGGCGCTGCGCACGGCGGTGCATCGGCTCCGCAAGCAGCTCGATGACCCCAGCGCGCTCGTCTTCGAGAACGGCGCCTACGCGCTGGGCGCGACGGTGACGGTCGACGTCCAAGACATCGAAGCGACGCTCTCGGCGCTGCGGCAGTTGCCGTCGCTCACCGAACGCGAACGCGACCAGCTGCGCGCGATCGCGCGCGACCTTGCTGTCGATCCGCCCGATGTGTACGGAGCCTGGCGCTGGATCCAGCCGCACCTGGCGCACATCCTCGAGTTGCGCCACCGGGTGACCGTCTTGCTCGCCGAGGACGCGCTCGCGGCCGGCACGCCGGACGAGGCCGTTTCGATCGCCGACGTCCTCCTGCGAATCGAACCGCTCGACGAGCCGGTCGTCGAGCTCGCGGCACGCGGACTGCTCGCCGCCGGCCGTCGCCGCGACGCAATCCGACGCGCCCGCCGCTACGCCGACGACCTCGCGCGCGATCTCGGCGGCGAGCCCGTCTCGGAGCTCCTGCGCTCCCTGGCGGCCGGCCCAACAATGGCGCAAGTCCGGTGACGAAATGGACGCTCTGATCTAGGTCGATCCATCTGACCGCTATGCGCCACGGGCTCTTTCACACCGGCGCGGCTTGCGGATCGTGGTCCGGTCGATCTTCTTGTAGCGGTCTTCGCGCGGCTGCCGGTAGCAGCCGTACTCATGCCAGGGCTCGTGGTACATGAGGCCCCGGCCCGTCTTGCGACTCACGCGACGGAAATAGCGGATTCGTTCATAGCGCAGATCCATGCTGCGCAGCCCTCCTGCGGCTGCGTTATAGCATGGGGTCCTGCCAGTCTGGCTCGGGGCGCCGATCCTTGTCGTGCATCCAGCACGAACAGGGGACACCGTGAACAGCGGCTGCGATCCCGACTCGACGGCTGTCGATCGGAAAAGGGCTCGTCGGGCCAAAGCCCCAGGCGGGCAAGTAAACGCGCCGCGCCTTCGCCTTCATCCTCAGGTCGTCACCGCGCCGCCGGGCGCGCTTTCCGCCAATCATCGCACTCTCCGAAAGAGTAAGAGCGAATTTTACCGCGCGGGTATCGCTCAGGTCAAGGGCGAGCGCCTTTGTGGTTGCAGCCGCAGCGCGACGCCGCACGAATTGGGGGTCGAAGCTGAGTTCTGGAAGGCGTCGGAGGCCCGCAAGAACCTCGGCACGCCGACCGTCTGCCCCGACTCCCGCGCGCTGTTGCAGGCGCTATGAACGAGGCGCAAGTTCGACAGTTCGCTCGACCCACCCGACGCATACCGAACGATATGATCGAACGTCGGAGCAAATTGCTTGCGGATCGCGTCGTTCGCGTCTTCGCTCGGGAAGAAATGGCCGCACAGAGCACACCGACCACCCTGCGCAGCGGATAGGTCGTCACGCCACTTGCGGCGGACCGCAGGGTCGCGGATCGCGTACCATCCGGCGTCGTTCTTCTCGCAACGGGAATACTTGCGTGACACGAAGGCTGTTCCTTATCGCGGCGTGGGTTCGATAACCAGCACAAACGGTAGATCGTTGCCTTCAGCGGCATGCTGCCCGGCTCGGCTCCGTCCACCTCTTGCATAAATATACATTTTGTGTATAATCATGCAGTCATGATTGCTCTTCCGGCGGCCGCCCGGCTGCGTGGGCGCAATGTCCTCAGCGTGTCCGACCTGGATGGCGACGAGCTCGCCAGCTTGCTGGCGCTTGCTCA